>DAOUMU010000583.1:0-5288 GCA_034409055.1 Anaerolineae bacterium | reverse complement strand
CTACAAGCTCGAACCGCTCACCGTAGCTTCCGTCGTCAACCCTGTAACTACCTCGCTCGCCTCGAAGCTCTAGCTCAGGCCATTGCCCTCCTGGAGTAGCTTGGTGTTACTTTTTCTGGTAGGCGATATTTCATTATTTGCACTGCCTCGCGCACCTGTTGGGCGTTGTACACCCGTGGCAGCATGATCCCCTGCGCGCCTACATCGAGCGATTGGGCAATGTGGGGATAAGCTAAATCGGGCACGCGCACCAGCGGGGTCAATCCCAGGTATTTGGCCGTTCGACTCAAGTCGGCAATGGTTTCGATATTGAAAGGGCCGTGTTCGTTATCAATGATCACAAAATCGAAGCCGGCGTTGGCCAGCAATTGGATAACAGCCGGCTGGCGAATCTCAGCGAGCATAGTCCCGACGACAGATTGGCCGTCGCGTAAAGCATGTTTGATACGATTGGGAGCAATAATAGAATTGTTAGACACGATAGACTCCTGATAGATTTTGGTTTGGTATCTACTCAGCCCAAGCCTCCCGCAGGTTACCTTTGCTCCATAAAACAGCTTGAAGTGGTCATTGCCTTCACTGAGAGGCTAAAAACCAGGCCAAACCTGCGGGAGGCTGAGCAGTTACTTGGTTTGATTTCTAGCGATGACGGGCTTCAATCTCCTCGAGGTGAGCGATCGTCGGTTTTTCTTCCTCCCGTACCGATTCAGCATACATTGACATTAACCTTCCAAGTCAAGAACAGCCAGAAATCCCCTTGGATTTAAGATCACCATCTGTTGATACCCCTTCAACTCCAATAGATGGGTATTGCCCGAAACAATGTAAGACGCGCCTCCGGCCAGGGCACATTCCAGGACGCGGTTATCAGCCGCGTCCTTTTCAATCACGTCTACGGTTATTTGGGGATCAACCACAATGGCCGCTGTTCTCAGTCGTTTAAGAAAGGTATTGATTTCTGCCGGGGAAAATTTGAGATATTTCTTAACTCGGGGGTAGGTGAGAGCGCGCTCCAACTCGCTAATCAGCGGCGGGGAGGTGACCACGTCAAATTGGTTGGCTTCCAACCGTCTGAAAATTTCGGCGGGCGCGCCTTTGGTGGATAGAAGCGCACTGATAATGACGTTGGTATCCAGAACAACGATCATAGCCTGTTTCAGCTTTCAGCCCGTGCCGCCTTGACCGCTTCAGCCGCGATCTGCTCGGCCTCCTGGGGTTCAAGATCGGCCTGTTGTTGGGCCTGGCGGATAAACTCAAAGAACTCGTTGCGCTGGCGTTTCCACTCCTCATAGACTTGAATGGGCACAATTGCCGCTGCTGGCTTGCCGTGACGGTTGATAATATACGTATCCCCCTGGTGCTGCACTTGCTCCACCAGCGTGCTAAGCTCGGCCCGGGCCTGGGTCACTCCTAACACTTTTTCCATCAGTCTGCTTAACTCCTCTTGGCAAAAGATACTCTGTACAACCTGCATATTCTGTACAGTTTAGCAGATGTGACCCCACCTGGCAAGGTTTGATACTTATCTATACCAGCCTTTTCCGGCTGATCGCACGCCTGACATATTACAAACTGACTGTATCGGCCTCGTCGTAGCAATGGTAGACGGCCACCCCAGCAAACTTCAGAAACAGGTCAGGCTCTATCCATTGGTAGGGCATCCTGTTCCTCCTGGTAAACCTCTTCCACTTCGGAATGGTCGGTGGAGAGGTGTTTGCGGTAGGTTTCAGTGCCTTCGCCGGCCCGGTAGGCAGCCAGAGCTTCCCCGACCGAGGCAACGCCGGTTATTTCGTACCAGACCCGCTCGGTTACCTGTTCGATAACCACAACTTTGAACGCCTTCTCACGCATGGCTAATACTCCTCCGGCAGCAAAAAAGGAGAGATTATAAGCTGCCACTCCCCTACCGAACCGTGCCTACCCGTTTCCGAGTACACAGCTCTCCATCGCTCTTGACGGTGGATACTTCCACCGCTAAGACAAGCCGCCTTTGGACTTGGGCGGTATTCTCCTTGTTCAAGGATACTAAACCGTCACGTCACTCGTCGTCTTGCCGTGAGCGGCTACCGCCCTTCCCTCCGCCATCTCTCGATGGTTTCGCCGGTACTACGGTGGCTCCGCCATCGCCGACCCTTCCGGTCCACCCGCAGCCAGGGCGGATGAACTCCCCTCCGGTATCAGCCTCTTGCCAGAGGTGATCTCGTACCCGTCATAGTCGGTCTGTGTTCCTAGCCATATCTGGACTCAACCTTGGCCCGCCCCTCTCTGAGGCTCGGAGGCTCGGACCTTGTTCCCAGGGCTTCAGACGGTCGGTTGCTCTGGCCTTCCGCCTGCCTGGTCAGGTTCACTCTCCTATGGTTGAGAGTGGGCTTATACCATTGCTACTTCGCGCCTCGTGACGCACCCCAATTTTAGGATAGCTCTGCTTACAAGGGTCCGATTGCAATACCATGACGCTGTTGTTAGACGCATTTTACTTTAAACACAGTTATCTGATCCCTGAATATTCTTTATTAATTCGTTGGTACTGTGCTAATTGAGCAATTTAGAATTGATCCACGACACCGATAAACGTTAATACCTCGAGTCATCCAGTCAGTAGGGTGATTATCCTTAGTTTGTTGAATCTTCTTTTGCAATTCACTTTCGATAAAGCTGGATGTTGCATTTCTCCACTGATCCCAGCCGCCCCAGGGTAGAATGATATCTTCATCAATCGGTCCGTATATTACAAAGACAGCAAATGGAGGTAAGGTTTGATCTATAACATCCTGATATTTATCCGCCGTTCCCATCACAATCTGGTCTTCAGATAGCTTCAGTCGCATTTTAGTCACTGATACTCCTGGTACAGAGCCTTCCGCGATGTTTATCTCATCGGTTCTAGCTATCACTGCCGGTGTTGGCAGTGGCTGTGCAATAGCGGTCTGTGTTGCCTCAATTTGTTTTTGCTTGTTCTCAATAGCTTGCCTTGTGCTTTCAATTTGAGTTGACTGAATGGCAAGGGTAGTTGCAGTCGGGGCAAAGTCGGTGTTATTTGTTGGGCGTGGAGTAGCTTGACAATGTTAAGTTAGACAAGTGTTCTATTTGACATAATCAGAAATCGTGATACTGTTTTGCTTACCATCAAAACTAAAAATAAAGGTGAGCAAAAATGACGCAAACGGCCCCACAATCGTGTGTGTTTGCCCCCCAACGTTGGGGGTTGCCAGACGAGGCCGTCGATAGTCTGGCGGACCGCCTACGCGATGTATGGTCTCGCTATCAACATCTGTTCAAGACCAAAACCCACGATACCAGCGAATATGCCTGGGTCTATTTGCGCGGTCTGTTGACGCTGGATACAAAGCGCAATTTCGCTAATATCGCCCGCCGGGTTATTGATTCAGAGGACGATGGGCAGAACTTGCAGCACTTTATGTCTGACTCACCCTGGCCTGGTTTGGGGGTGTTCGACCAAATTCAGGCCGAAGTCGAGCAGCGACCTGAATTGCCAAATGGGGTGCTGACCCTGGATGAATATGGTGATGAACGAGCCGGAGAGCAGAGTGCCGGGGCGGGGCGGCAGCATATCGGACGGTTGGGCAAAGTGGAGCTGGGGCAGGTGGCAGTGGGCGTGGGCTACTATCAGGCCGGGATATGGCTGCTGGTTGATGCCGAATTGTATCTCCCGGAAGAGTGGTTTGATAAAGCGCACGCCGACCTACGTCGGCGCTGGCACATTCCTGAGGACCGCACCTTTGCCACCAAGATAGGGATCGGCTTGGAGCGGATCCGGCGGGTGAAAGCCAAGGGGTTGTCCTTTGAGGTAGTCACAGCCGATAGCGTGTATGGGCGAGCCCAACAGTTCCGGGCTGAATTAGAAGCTGAGCAGTTGCTGTATGTCGTGGATGTACCCAAAGATACCCAGGTCTATCTGACCAAGCCGGTGGTGGAGGTTCCAGAAACGCCACCTGGCAAAAAAGGACGGCCCTTTTCTAAGCCCCGAGTGTTGAACGGGGTCCAACCGGTCGAAGTGCAGAGCTTGGTCGGTCATCCAGATTTCGAGTTACAACCCGGCGAGATCCGCCACACCGAACGGGGGTTGTTGGTGCATCACTGTGCTGCCCGGCAAGTCTGGACCATCAACGAAACAGCGACCCAGAAAGAAGATAGGGTCCGGGGGGAGTGGCTGCTCATCTGGCGTTCCCCCGAAGGCAAAACGCGCTACTCGCTCAGTAATGCCCCGCTTGAGACCCCCTTGGCTCAATTAGCCCGCTGGCGTGCGCTGCGTTACTTTGCCGAACGAACCGCTCAAGATGCCAAGACCGAAGCTGGCTGGGACGAATTGGTGGCCCGCAAGTATCGGGCCTGGCTGCATCACACGGCCTTAGATGCCCTGGCCTTGTGGTTCGTCGCTGAAATCAAGCTCGATTGGGCGCAGATCTACCCCCGTGACCCTGAACTGGTCAAGCAACTGGAAGTGGTGGTCTTACCAGCCTTGTCGATGGCCAACATCCGCCAACTGCTCAAGGCGGTCTTGCCCTTGAAACAACTTTCCCCGGAGCAAGCCCGCTGCTTGGTGGTCAGACACCTGGTCAATCGTTCGGCTGCCACCCGCAGTCGGTTGAAGAAAGCTCGCCAGCAAGCCCGTGTCCCGACTTAGGATTATTGAGACTGGGTTAAACTTGACCCCAATTTCATAGGACTAAGTTTTTTCAAACTTGTCTTTCAGACGGACGGCAGCGGCCACGTTAGGTTTTCTATTGTCTCTGATACAGAGATTGTGGGGTAAACTTGGTTGTGTCATGACTTTAGGTCGTATTTGCCCCTATGATGGGCTTGAAAACGGTTCAAGTCGTGTCCAAACTTTGCTTATCCCCCAAAAACCCAACGAGCCTAAATTGTTAAAGTGCTTTCCATCCTGCGGTAAGGAGTTATTCAGTTGGTCGAGATACGTCAAACCAACCAAAGACTGATTAATTTGACATGACCAAATGACACGAAATCGTAATAACTTAACATTGTCAAGGTACTAAGCTGGTCTTCAATAATGGCTTTTTGTGCTGAAACCGTTGCCTGTTCAGACAGCAATCGATTCTGTTCGGCATTTAAAGCAATTTGCACATCTTGCTTCGCAATTTGAGTCGCTTGATTGGCGAGTTGCTTTTGCATTGCTAAATCGACATAGTCCCAGAATTATATGCTTGTACACCTGTTCTATTGCCAAAGCTACCAAATCTAAGCATCTGAGCTAGAAATATTGTTAGGACAATGCGATTGGGCCCTGCTTAGGTACTATTTTGTAG
>DAOUMU010000582.1:0-48601 GCA_034409055.1 Anaerolineae bacterium | reverse complement strand
ACAAGCTCGAACCGCTCACCGTAGCTTCCGTCGTCAACCCTGTAACTACCTCGCTCGCCTCGAAGCTCTAGCTCAGGCCATTGCCCTCCTGGAGTAGCTTGGTGTTACTTTTTCTGGTAGGCGTCTTAACATCTTGCTGTCGCAGGCGCCACTCTGTGCGAACCATTAAACTCGACTTACCCATCTGGCGAGCGCTGAGGACATAGCCGAATTCACTGGCCAAAGCCAGTTCGAACAGTTCCTTGTCTGCGGAGCGCGGTACGTAAGAAAGTGAATCAGGGCGCAAGGTGCCACCGGCGACGAAAAAATCTGAGACTTTTACCTCTACGTTCATCTCAATTTATCCTTAAAGTAATCTCGGTATAGACCGCAGCGACAGGTGTAAACTTCACCTCGTCCTTTGACCAGTCCGGCCCGCAACAAGCGGAAAAGAACCGTCTCGTCCGAGCAACGGCCATGGTGAACGACTTGTTTCAGTGCCTCTTGCAAATTGCGTTCATTTCGTAGCAGCCAGTGATGATGCCGCAAGTGATCGCCAAAGGGGCCTTCATCGGTGGCTGCCATTTGGGTTAGTTCAGTCCAGGTCAAGCGCTTGGTAACCAAAGTATAAAGTGCCTTGCGGGTGAGATAGGGATGACCACTTAACAACGCCATCAACCGGGGAAAGTCAGCCTCTTTTACCGGCGTTCCGTACCGCCGGTTAAGTTCCTCTACCTGGGCGGCGTTGAAATCTTCCAGATACAGTTCAAGGCCCACATTAAAGGGTGATTGGCTAACATCGGGAATGAGCAGGTGAGGCTCGGTGGAGATGACCATAACAATATTGAGCTTATCCCACAGTTCATCAAAAGCCCGGTTGTTGTGCCAAGAACGCACCAGGGCAAAGAAGTCACTATGGAAGGGAGTGAACAATAGCCGGTCTACTTCATCCAGGGCCAGGATGATGGTAGCATCGACCTCAGGGAGGATATAGCTTTCCAACAGGTAGGTCAATTTATCCTGTGATCCCAGCGATCCCCGCCAAGAATCCTCTAATTTGGCTAGGTTGAGCTGGAGCTTACGGACAATGAATTCGGCCAAGTAGTGTAGGAAAACATCAGCCGTCTCCAGGTATTCGCTATCGATACGTTGCAGATCAAGTCTGACTCCTTTGGCTCCTTTTTGGCGAGCATAGTGCATCCCTCGGACCAACAATGAACTTTTGCCTGTTTGACGTGGAGCCCGGATAGCGGTGGTGGTGCCCAATTTTACAATCTCCCACCTGAGATCAGCATCGGCCTCGCGCTCAATGTAGAATTTATCGCGGAGCTTAACTGCTCCACCCGGAGTCGGTAACTCTTCAAGGAAGCGCGGGTCGAACTCCGGTAGCGGCGAATGTAGGGGCTCATCTGTGGTGATGATATGACCATCTTCAGAGACAATTACTTCGTCTGTGGCTACAGGTTGAGCTTGGATTGACGGCTGCTCTGGCAAGCGACCTTCAATAATAGCCAGGATGTCATAGCCTAACTGTTCGTTGTCCAAATCACTGTGCCAAACCGCATGTTGCAAGGGGGCCAAAAAGGCATCAATAGAATAGGGTAGAAGTCCATCGTAGGCTACACGCACCGGTAGTGTGTGAGGACGTCCTTGCAACTTTCGGTACTCATAGGCGCGTCTGACCTCAGCCTGGACCATCTCGCTATCAATCGACTCCCTGGACAACAACACAACCAGGAAATCGCTGATTTTGATCTGCCGGTCTATCTCCTCAAGCCAGGCTTCACCTGTGGTCAGGTTACTGTCTATGAAAACATCGTGGCCTTGAGTGGCGAGAAACTCATCGAGATATTTCGCCAGTTTCCGATCGCGCTCAATACTCCGCTTGTAGCAGATAAAGAGGTGGGCTCGCTTGCTATTTGCTTTTTTTATAATGTCTGCAACTTCCTCGGCAATGGCAGCCAGATCTTCATCAACGTGACTGCCTCTATCACTCCAAATGGGTCGACCATTTCTGGGTCTGATATTCATTTTAGCTAACCAATCAACGTTTCGCCAGGCGCAAGCTTTTGCAATCACTGGAAAAATAAGTAATCCCTCACATTCCTGTCGTTGCAACAGGGTTGGAACTTCTGTGTTTAATATAAAGTTTGAGGTGAGAAAATTGGCGCTAATGAATAAAATAGCAACCTTGGCCTGGGTAATTGACCGGTTAATTTCTACTTGCCAATCAGTACCTGCACCAATCTGGTCATCACTCCATAACTCAACCAAATTGGCGTGTTGCAAAACACCCAGGTGGGACAATAAAACATCTTTTTCATTTTCATCTTTATGGCTGTAGCTGATAAAAACAGTGGGCCGAGTCATTTGTTTCTCCTGCCGATTCTCCAGTCATCAGGCAACAAAAAACCGCCTGTTTGACCAGGCGGCGCGATCCTAGTTAGAATATGAGCAAGTCAAAAATGGTGACGGGGTAAATAATGGCCTGGTCCTAAATAAAGAAAAATTTTTCACCGCAATCGAGGAGTTTTTTGATAGTCTCTCGTATAGTATACTATAAGCTATTCCGAGAGGCAACGAGTGGTCGGTCGGGTAAGTAACAGATTATTCAACTGGCCGATTGCCACCATGTTTATCAGGGAAGAGGTATTGCCGAAGATAACCGCCGCATTTCATATAAATGAATGACCAATTCAAATCTCAACTCATCAGGCATAATCTTGGCTACGTTACCTGTAAAGTTGAAAAATAGATTGTTATGTTAATGAACTAAGTTTTGCTTATGTTGTGTCCAATCTCAGGGGCGAGGTTCAACTTTTCCTCATATTATAACACAAAAAATGGCCTGTAATATTTCAGTTTAAATTTCAAAAAAAATTCATTTTGAATATTTAGAGATTACGCAGTTGAGTAACAAGAAGCAAAATTAGGAACAGCACAGAAGCAACTTTTTTTTACAGGTCTTATGTAAACTGCATCGGCGGTCAATGGTTAGTGAGCGGCGGTCATTGGTAGCAAAATCTTTGTCAAATCAAGAATGTGCTTGCCAGGAGGTTGAATCTTATACTTTTCTAATATCCCTCTAACACCCTTCTAACACTCCTCTTACAGGAATCTAACACTCAACCTTTATCATATCAGACAGTTAGCAACATTAAACAAATGTGACATTAACTCACTTAAAACAACTATTCAAATCGTTTGTGATGTAAGAGGAGGCATAAAAAATGACAACGTTAATTCGCTGGAATCCAAGAGCTCGCCGAGTCCTGGCTCGGCCTCGAACAGGGGACTGGTTCTGGAACGATCCCTTTATCCGCTTGGCTGGATTCAACCGGCCGCCAGGGGTGGTCAGCCACGGCCCGCGCACCTTTACCCTCGACATGTACGAGAATGAGGATAATATCGTGGTTGAAGTGGCTCTGCCCGGCTTTGACCCTGATCAAATCGACATTTCAGTAGAGGATGGCCAGTTGACGATTAAGGGCGAGATCAAGAGCGACACCGAAGAGGATAACGGCAACGGTCACAATTACCATCTCCGCGAGTGCTTCCACGGTGCGTTCCGGCGCACCGTCAGCCTGCCCATCGAGGTTGATGCTGAGGCCGCCGCAGCCAGGTTGGAGAACGGTTTGCTGACGTTGACTCTGCCCAAAGCCGAGGCTGCCAAGCCACGCCAGATCCCGGTTAAAGCCAGCTAAGCGTTATTCCCTACTTCTAGGGCAGAAAAGCCACCCCATATCGTGGGGTGGCTTTTACTTTAAGAACATCACAAGATCATTTCCTGCAAAAAGCTGATTTGTAACGGTTCAACTCATTTCTTTCCAGCCGTCGCAATGACACTGGCATACACCATCTCGACTACCATAGCCATTCGATCAAAATCTAGCTTCTCATAGGTATCATACGCTGTATGGTAATTCAGGTTCCGGTAGAAAGCCGTATCGGTTACCATGACGGCCCGATAGCCCTCGGCCCAATAGTTCCGATGATCCGAGAAATCAACGCCGGGGATGATGGCGGGGGCATTGATGGAATAGACCGGTAAGGGGGTGATGCCGTGCATGGCCTTCTTTACTTCGAGGACAGCCGGTCTTTGGTCAAGTTTACCCACTAGGGCTAAGAAGTTGCCTTTTGAAGGATAGAACAGCCTGAGAAAGGGCAGGGGATAATGCTGGCTTCCTTTTTTATCGCTAAAGTAGCCGATCATTTCCAGGACTAATACCAGCCTGACCTCGATCCCCTTTTCTTTGAGCGATTTGGCGTGCACGGTGCTGCCCATGAAAGGGGTGGTAAAGAAAGGGGGTTCTTCTAAGGTATAGGCGACCAGTTCAACTCGAATCGGCAGGTTGCTTTGTCCCAGTAGATAAGCCAGTTCGATCAGGCCGGCTACCGCACTGGCATTATCATCTGCACCCGGTGACAAGCTGACCGTATCATAATGTGCCCCCACCACAATGCGTTCTTTTGTTTCGGGGCCAAAATAGGCGATCACGTTGCGGTAGGTTCGGGGGCCGACTGGAAAGGCTTGCTCCGATACCTGGCCCTTGGCCAATTCAAACTCTGAGCGGATGTAAGCGGCAACCCGATCGAGATTCTCAACGTGGTCCGCATCGCGGGGAAAGTAATCTTCGGACAGCTTGAGTACGTGGGTTTTCAATCGCTCAGAATCAACCCCTGCCTCGGTTGGAACGGCTGCGGGCTGAAATATAGGTTGAGCAATGATAATCCAGACGCAAAAAATGGTTATAACCAGGAGACCCAGGATGATTAGCAGCACAACTTTACGGTTCCCAGTCGGCAAAAGCATCAATCACCGGCTTGATGTCATCCATCAACAGGGCCATCCGTTGGGCCATAACATTTGCTCCTTTCATTTCACTTCCACTGGCAAAGCGACTCTAGATAGGCCGCCGATCCATCCCGCAGCCAGCCGTCGAGCTGGGCCGGTTCCTTGAGTTGTTGGCCCCGCATGCGAGGTACCACCACAAAGTGGCAATTAAGCTCCGGCAGGGCGGTCATATCGCCCCATAACTTCTCGAACTGGGTGACCGGAAAGATATCTTCTTGGCCCTTGCCCCAGCGTTTCTTCACATCTTTCAAGGTAATGTAGGTCGGCATACGGGCGGCCAGGGTGCGGACGGCCGTGGCTACCTTGCCAGCGTCTCTGTCCAGGTCGGCCCTGGTCAGGGAGAAGACGGCCAGGATTTGGTCGATGTCAACCCAGGTGGTGCTGGAATTGTAATAGGAAAGTTCGAACTCAATTTCCTCGCGCGGGAGGGCCAGTCCTTCAATCAGGCGTAGGTGACCATCGAGGCGGGCCAGGCCGCCCCCCCGGTCTTCCAGGCGACGGGTGATGACTTCGGTGGTCAGGGCTGCCCCTTGATCGATATGGTAGCCCAGCAGGGCCGGATCAACATCTGCCCCCAGGGTATCGATATTGTGGATCATCAGGTATTTTAGATTGGGGCGCTCCTCCAGCAACCGGACCAGAACGCCGTTGCGGAAGAGGTTGGGCACTTCGTACCAGTGACCAACGGGATGGAGACATTGCAGGGGCAGGTTATCGGTATAGTTGCTCCCTTCGCCCATCTGGTGGGCCCAGGCAATCAGAGCGGCATGCAGGCTGTCGAGGACCTTCTGCGCCTGCTCGTCGAGCAACTGTTGGGGCATCTCCTCCCAGGCAAAGCGAAGATCACGAGTCATCGGCACCAGCCGCAACCCGACGATGCGACCGGGGGAAAGAATCAACGGGCCGGGGTAGCTGTAGTTGTTTTCGGCTTTGAGGAAGGCTTCAATTGGGGTATGGGTCAGGTAACTGGTGGTGATGACGTGCGGCAAGGGGGTTCCGCACAGGCGGCTGATACGGCGGCTTTTGGCCAGGTGTACCTCGATGAAGGTCCGGTGCCGGCCGCCCAATTTGCAGAATGGGTTTAGGGCCTTGACCACCCCCGCTCCCTTTGTCCAGCGGCTGCCCACGCCTCCGGCCAGGGAAACAACCGCTACTGCTCCCGAAGCCAGGGCCTCCAGACCGATATTATGCCAGGTGTCGGGTAGACCGTGGGTGGCGTCGTAAACATCATCCGGTCCAACATCTTCGATTTTGCTACTCACGGGCAGCCGGTTTTGAGCCAGGCCGATGCGGCCATTGCGTAAATCGGCCCGAATCTGTTCGTGTTGGACCCGGTCAAAGCCGTATTGGTCAAGCAGGGCGGCCAGGCTTTGTTCGCCGGCCTCCTCCTGAGCGGTGTGGGGCAGGAGGCGGTCAAAAAGCGTCTGGACCATCCCGGACAGGGCCGGCTTGGTCCGGCAAGCTGCCCCGAAGCGGTCCAACTCGGCCCGGCGGAAGGCGGATAATTGGTGTGCTTCGAGTCGCAGCAGGCCGGGTACGGTCAGGGTGTAATAGCCCGGGGGCATCAACGCCGCCTCGCCGGTGAGCAGGTCGGCGTGGGTGCCGCGCTCGTTGATGGCAAAGTCATAAACGACAGGTTCCATGGCGAAGGGGACCGCCTTTTCAAGCTGGCGTTTGGTGTCGCTCATAATCACTTGCAGGCGTTCCTGGGCCATTGGTTTCTTGATCGGGTCGAAAATGAAGCCCATACCACCGCCGGACATCCCGCCTAGCATCCAGAACCCCCAGAAATTATGGCCGAATTCAGCCTTGACCCGATCGATGAGGGTTTCGGTATACAGGTTGCTGGCCCAGGGGATGATGATCTGGATGGGGCCGAAAAAGTTGCGGTGGGTGGCTGCGCCGATGGCCGGTACGTCACCTTGCTCCAGGTGGGCCACAACCTGGTCGAGAATCTGGATGGCCTCCTGGCGACCCTGCCACTCCGCCTCCGAGCGCAGCAAATATTTCTCGGTGACCATTTCCAGAATGGGGCCAACGTCTTGAGCCATACCCCCGTGGACGAGGATGAGGCTGTCTTGCAGGTTCTGTCTTGTTTCTGCCGACACGTCTGCCGGGGTCAAAATGCTATGGCTGGGCAAGAGACAGCCCCGGCTGATGCCAAATTCAGGGTCGCCCTGGCTGGCTTTAACTCCCTGAATCAGTTTCATACCGGGCCAGACGCCGCCGGAGTCTTGCCAGCCCCCACCGGAACCGGCCAGCCACTCGCCCAGGATGGCCCGGGCCGCCACCAGGCGGCGTTCATCCTCGGCCAGTTGGCCGGTCAGGGATCGGGTTTGGCCCGTGGCCCGCATGCAGACGGCGATGAGACAGGCCAGCAGGCTGGTTGAGACGGCCAACCGGGAACCCTTGGGGATATCGTTGACCCGGCTGACGATTTCCAGGCCACGGCCTGGCTTCACCAGGCGGGCCAACAGGTCGGCCAGGGGCTGCTCAGCCCCCTCCATGCCCGGCGGCACAATCCCGGAGGCGATAACGGCTGCTTTCAGCAGGCCCAGATAATCCCGGGCAAAATCGAAGACCTCGGCCAGGCTGGTGATTTCGGCGCTCGTAGCCAGGTCAACGCTGGCCAGCCGCAGGATGGGCTGGTCGATGACCCGGAAATAGGCTTCGACAGGCGGCTGAGGAACATTCGACCCGGCCGCCCCTCGCACACTCAGGTCAATCGACACGTTGAGCACGCGCGCCCCTTCGGGAAAATCCATCCCCAGAAAGAAGATGTCGCTCCAGCCGCTATGGGTCAGGTCCATGCGGACGGGCGTGGCTTCCTTGAGGATGGGGAAGAGAGGTATGGAAGCGGAACGTTCGAAGAGTTCTCGGCGCACGCGCAGGGGGTGGTCTGCGGGGTGTCCGGTGCGGAACATCCACTGGTTACCCCGCACGGAGCGCACACTGCGGCGTACCTGGTCGGCCAGGGTTTGGAAACCAAGGTTGTGGTAAGCCGCCGCCAGCGCGCTGGAGATACCGTCGTTCGGCCCGTTCGCCTCCTGAGCGGCCAGGAAGATTTCGATGGCTTCTTCAAAGCGGCGCTTGAGCAGGTTGGTGTAGCCGTCGAAGGGAACCAGTCCTTTGAGTTGCATGCCGGGTTTCAGGGGGAGATGGAAACGATGGATAGCATACAGGAAGAACAAGGCCCGCACCCGCTCGTATAGGTTGTCACTTTCACGCCGGAGTCGGTCGAGCGTTTCACATTCGGCCAGGAGTTGACTTAGGGAGGCGGTCCGGCAGAAGGCGTCGAGGGAGCGATTCCGAATCTCTGGCTCGGTGGCAGTGATGATTTTACTCAACTCATAACTCATAATTTCTTTCTACCTTCCGCTTGTCCCCAGTTCGCGCAGGGCGAGTAATTCCAGTAGCTTGGAAAGGACTTCGTCCCGGTCTTGACCGCTCAGGGCCAGGGCCAGTTGCGCCGTCAGCAGACCGTATTTCACGCCAACATCATAGCGCCAGTCCTGTTTTTCTACGGCCAGGTATTGTTCTCGTTTGGCCAGTTCGGCCAGAGCGTCGGACAGAGTGACCCTGTCTTGCTCGCTGGCCGCTTCGATTTGCGTTTCCAGGATATCCATAACGGTCGGGGGTAGAACATGCATGCCGAAGAAGCAGAGGTAATGACCGGCCCGTAACCCCGGCACAATCAAACGTTGCTCGGCCTCGGTAGGGGTCGGTTTTTCGATGACCGTTTCGACCTGGTACAGGTCTTGCCGGCCCGGTACCCGCCGCCCCCCAACAGCCCCGTAATAGGGCAGCAGGCTCTCCCGTGTCGCTTGCACGGCCGAGACGGCACAGGCTTCGGCCTCGGCCACTTTGACCAGGTGCTGGGCACAACCCTCTTCGGTGCGGCTGACGTAGAGGTGATCGCCGACCAGGTGTAGAAACGGATCCCGGTCCACAAACTTCTGGGCACAATGGACAGCGTGCCCGTAGCCCAGAGGTTCTGCCTGATGCACGAAATGGAGCCGGCCGGCGTGATCCCCGGTCACTTTCGCGTAGGATGCTTCATCGCCCGGCTGCACGACGACGCAGATTTCCTCCACCCCTGCCCTGAGCACCTCTTCGACAATAATACCGAGAACCGATTTTTCGGTCCCGTCCCGGTCGGTGAGCGTTTGCAAGGGCAGGGTACGCTGCTGCCGTCCGGCAGCGGTAATGACGGCTTTAGTGATTTGCATAGAATGCCTCCGATATCACGAACATAACGGGCATAGCATGCCACAATTTCTATGTGAACACAAAATAGGGGACTACAAAAAAGGAATAAGTGTTCAGCGGTCGATCGTCAGCTATCAGCAAGCATAATGAGTCATCTTCGAAAACTGGCCCAGTCTTCACCCAGCAGGGGATGCTACGCTTTGTCTATGGCCTCACTCAATATGCGTTAACGAGGGATAACTGGGGAAATGTCCACGCACCGGCTCAGAAGGTTCATCAGAACTCTGCAAAATCAAGAGAAGCCCTACCTTCTCCTCGGTCGGATTTCGCCAGCCATGAGGTAGCGTTGCCTCAAACAGAAGAATGTCTCCTGTTTCTAGCAAATATTTATTGTGGTCAACTGTGTATTCTGCCGTACCACGCAGGCAGTAGATGAATTCGTGCCCGGAATGAACAACCGGCTCACCGCAGTTCGAATGTGCATCCAGGGTGATGAGAAAACATTCGAACTGTTGCCCTTGCAATCTTTTACCTATGCCCTCGAGCCTTACGCCACTGATTGAAATTGAGGGGCGCTTGTCTGCCTTTAAGTGAATGACATTGGTCTGAACATTGTCATCAAAGAAATAACTTGCTTTGACATTGCAGGCCGCTGCCAGACTCTGCAAAGTAGCCACACTTGGCGAGATTTCGTCTCGCTCGATCAGACTGATGGCATTTACCGAAACGCCGGCTCGACAAGCCAGTTCCCTTTGGGTTAGTTTTCGTTCTTTGCGCAAAATACGCAGTTTTGATCCTAATGAGAATGCTTTCTCCATTGTTAGCATATATAGCTATGTGTATAATTACGCAATAAATTAGTGCAAAAACTGTAAATAAAAAATAATTTACTAATATACTTGACAAAAATATAATTCAATGATATTATAACGGGCGAATTTGTGGACTCAGTTCCTCTATTACGAATTATAGAGGTTTGGTAAATACTGTCAAGTATAATATGATTTTTAGTTAACAAGAATAATTTGTTACTATTATTTTGTGTTTAAAAGTGGTGTAAGGAAACGATACAAACGATATTATATGTGCTATGTCTCTGTGGGTATAACATGGAATTGCAGGATGTCCAGAACTATATGGAACATGCCAAGCTAGCTGAAGAGTTGGGTGAAGTTGAACTGAAATTAAAGTTAGAAGAGATGGCTGCCGATGAGGCTGGTCATGCTCGTGAGCTACGTCGCCTGTTGAAAGGGCTATAGAAACAACGGGTAGCTCAGGAGACATAGTGCAACAAATTTTGGGGCGGAGTGGTTTCTCACCCCGCCCCAATGTTTTGTTTTGTTACCAGGAAAATGCCTATGAGTCTGATCAATGAGATACTAACTACACTACCGGATGGGACCGTGCAGGAGGTACGGGTCGGTGCTTTCTGGACGGCGGTGGTGGTGGAAATATCGGGGAAGCAGTGTTGTGGCCTGGCTTCAACTTTACGCAACGACGACCATCATCACGGGGGTGGGCCGGCCGTGCCAGATGCTGGTCGCTTGATGGAATACAGCGCCCGGAAACTGACCGATTTAGCCCATTCCAAGCGTCCCATGGAGGCGGCAATTGGAATGGCCACGATCAACGCGCTACTGCCACCCCTCGAAGAGCAATGGGTCGTTCTCAACGCTGAAGCGGTGATTGCCCAGCATGGAGTGGGTAAACAAGTGGCCCTGGTCGGTCATTTTCCCTTTATTCCCCGGCTGCGGGAGCAGGTAGGGACCTTGTGGGTGTTGGAGCAGCGACCACGGGACGAGGATTTGCCAGCCGAGACCGCTTCTGATATCCTGCCCCAGGCCGATGTAGTGGCCATTACCGGCACGACGCTGATCAATCACACCTTCGAAGGGTTGATGGCCCTCTGCCGGCCGGAAGCCTTGGTATTGGTCCTGGGTCCTAGCACGCCTCTCTCGCCCGTCTTGTTTGACCACGGCGTCCATCTTCTTTCCGGAGCGGTGGTGGAAGATATCGAGGCCGTGTTGCGGGCCGTTAGTCAGGGAGCTAATTTCCGCCAGGTTCGCCGCCAGGGGGTGCGCTTAGTGACTATGCAAAAGGAAAGATATAATGGAAAAGATAACTTGCGTGGTTGACAACTCAGTCCAACAGGGGTCAACCTTTTGGGGTGAACATGGACTGGCTTTTCGTATCGAAGTTGGCCAGGTCTGTGCCCTTTTTGATACCGGTCAGAGTGAGGTGGTGTTGTTGCATAATCTAGGTTTACTGGGTCGGTGTCCGCGTGATGCTGGGGCGGTCATCCTTAGCCACGCCCACATTGACCACACCGGTGGGTTACCAGCCGTGCTGTCCCAAAAGCCTGGCTTGCCTCTGTACGCCAGCCCTGATCTATTTCGTCCCCGCTTTACCCTCCGGGAGAACGAGTCTAAATCCATTGGTTTGCCCCTGACCCAACAGGAGTTGACCAAACTGGCCGACTTGCGTCTGAGCGATACGCCAGTCGAAGTACTGACCGGGGTGTGGACCACGGGTGAGATTGACGAACGGCCAGAGCCTGAGGGGCGCAGCGCCTATCACTTTGTGCCCAATGGGGATAGCTGGCAGCCGGACCCCTACCGCGACGACATGTCGCTGGTCATGGAAACCCAAGCAGGGCTGGTCGTTATTTGTGGCTGTTGTCATGCCGGGTTGTTGAACACGCTGGCTCATGTCCAGCGAACGTTCCAGCGTCCGATCATCGCTATTTTGGGCGGGACTCATCTGGTCACGGCCAGTACAGCAGACTTGCAACGGGTCATTGAGGTATTACGGGATACATATGACTCGCCGCATCTCTATCTCAATCATTGCACCGGTGGACTGGCCTACGTTGCCTTGACCAATGCCTTTGGCGACCGGGTTCATCAGTGTCCGGTCGGAACCAGCCTAACTTTTGACTGAGATCACCAGATACTGGATAAATGTCACTATTGTGAGGTGACATTTTGTACTACCCAAAATCTCTTATTGCGGTGTATGCTGAGAGAGACAAAACGTGTTGAGGCACAAACAGTGTAAAACAAACACCTGCTTGTCAGCGGTGCTACGGGCAAATTGGCAACTTACCCTACTAATTTAAGGTAAAAGCAGGTTTTGTACCTGTCTAAGGGGGCGACCACAGGGCAGCAGAGCTGCACGGGGGTGCGCGCCCTTACTTTTTGAGCAGATACATAAGGGCTATATCAACCTAAGTTAAGGAGACAGAAAATATGCACTCAGTTGTGGCTATCAAACAAGTGCCGGACACTGCTAATGTGCGGATCAATCCAGAAACAGGCACATTGATTCGTGAGGGTGTCCCGGCGATTATCAATCCGTACGACGTCCATGCCCTGGAGATGGCGGTACGCCTGAAAGAACGGTTTGGCGGTCAGGTAACCGTGATCACTATGGGCCCCCCGAATGCGGCTGAAGCCCTGATCGAATGTGTGGAGCAGGGAGCTGATCGGGGCATTCTCATCTCCGACCGCAAATTTGCCGCCGCCGATACGCTGGCTACTTCTTACGTCTTGGCTCGGGCCATCGAGGCCCTTCAGGAAGAAGGTCCTGTCGGCCTGTTTCTTTTTGGTCTGCAGGCTATCGATGGAGATACCGCCCAGGTGGGACCGGGTGTTGCTACTCGTTTGAGTGTACCCCTCATCAGTTATGCCCTGGCCATTGAAGATTTTGATCCAGAAGCCCGTACGGCTGTTATTCACCGGAAGACTGAAGGCGGGATTGAAGTCTTGCAAACCCGACTACCGGCCCTGCTCACGGTGTTAAAGGAAATTACCCCTGTCAAGCGAGCGCCGTTATCCAACCTGATCAGAGCATTTCAGTACAAGCCTGAGTTGTGGACGGCCACAGAACCTGTAGCTTTTGACCTGGACAAAATCGGCATTAAGGGATCACCTACTATCGTGGGTAAGGCCTACACCCCGCCGCCTAAAGAACCCGGCGAAACGGTGCAGGTTTCTGAGAAAGGGCTGGCAGATACTACCGCTTACGCCTTGAACAAGATCCGTCAGGCTGGAGTGATCGACTTGCTGGGGGCGGTATCCGGTACAAATCCTGAAGTACAGGTGGAGGTGTAAAATGACAGAAACTACACATAACGGAAGCCGACGAATCTGGGTCCTGATCGAACAGGATCAAGGACAGGCCCATTCTGTTTCTTGGGAACTGTTGGGAGCGGCAAGCGGCCTGGTTGGGGAGTTGGAGGGCAGCGTGGTGGAAGGGGTCCTGCTCGGCCACAATGTCGCTCCTCTGGCTGAGGAGGCTTTTCGCTACGGGGCTAAACGGGTCTACTTGATCGACAATCCGGTGCTGGAAAACTATCGTAACTTGCCCTATGCCGTTGGGATAAGTGAGTTGGTGCAAAAGTATACCCCGGAAATCTTCCTGATTGGGGCTACTACCCTGGGACGAGACCTGGCTAGCTGCATCGCCACCCGAGTCGGCACAGGTTTAACCGCCGATTGTACCGAGTTAACGATTGACCCCAAGCAAAAGATCCTGGCGGCCACCCGGCCTACCTTTGGTGGCAACTTGATGGCCACCATTCTCTGCCGTAAATATCGCCCCCAAATGGCCACCGTTCGTCCCCGGGTCTTGCCTATGCCCGAGCCGTTGCCGGAGGCTAGCGGTGAGTTAATTCGTGAATCTCTGAACTTGAGCGAGGCGGAGATACCCGTTAAGCAGGTCCGATTCATCCCTGGCCAAGAGCAGTTGAACATTGAGTACGCCGACGTGATCGTGGCTGGTGGACGGGGTGTCGGTGGTCCAGAAGGATTCAAGTTGTTGGAGGAGCTGGCGACTGCCCTGGGCGGTGTGGTTGGTGCCTCGCGCCCCGTGGTGGATGCAGGTTGGATCAGTTATGGTCACCAGGTCGGCCAGACCGGTAAGACGGTCCGGCCCAAACTGTATATTGCCGCTGGTATTTCTGGTGCGGTCCAACACCGGGTTGGTATGGCTGGTTCCGACTTTATTCTGGCCATTAACACAGATCCTAATGCGCCTATTTTCCAGATTGCTGATCTGGCCATTGTGGGTGATCTGTACGAAGTGATTCCTGAACTGACCAATCAAGTGAAAGCGGCCCAGGCGGGGCTAAAAGGAGAGACCCATGTCTAATACAACAGTGCCTGGTACAGGTAAACTTACCTTCGATGCGATTGTTGTCGGTGGTGGGCCGGCGGGCACGTCGGCGGCAATTACAATGGCGAAAGCGGGCCTCGATGTCATTTTGATCGAACGGGGACGGTTTGCTGGAGCCAAGAACTTTTTCGGTGGTGTCCTTTACACCCACGCTCTGGCCGACGTACTGCCCGACTATTGGGAACGTAAGCCACCTTTTCAACGTCCGGTCACCGAGCAAGGCTATTGGATGCTCTCTCCGGATAGTGTCCTGCGCATCATGCATAAGAGTGAGCATTACAAGCAAGAACCGGCCGAGGCTTACACTGCGCTGCGCTCCCCCTTCGATACCTGGTTTGCCCAACAGGCGACCGATGTGGGGGCCTTGGTGGTCACCAAAACCACGGTCACCGACTTTTTAAAAGATGAACAAGGCCGGGTGATCGGTGTGACCACGGACCGGCCTGAAGGAGATGTTTATGCTCCGGTGGTGATTATCGCGGAAGGCGTGAACAACCTGCTGTGTCAGAAGCTGGGCTTAAGCCAGACAGACTTACCCTCTCGCTTTGTCGCCCTCTCGGTCAAGGAATATATCGGTTTACCGGCCAAGGAGGTCGAGGCGCGCTTTGGCTTGAGCGGGGCTAAGGAAGGGGCGGCCATCGACATTTTTGGTGATGCTACCCTGGGCTTGCCCGGTACAGCCTTTGTCTATACCGACAAAACAGGTATTTCTATCGGGGTCGGCTTGCTGCTGGAGGAGTTTGTCTCTCACAACCTGCGCCCCTACGAGGTGTTGGCCCGCTTCAAGAATCATCCGGTTATCAAACCTTATCTGGAAGGGGGAGAGCCCTTAGAGTATGGGGCCCATCTGATTCCAGAGATGGGGTATGATCGGATGCCCAAATTGACAGCCGATGGGGTCATGGTGGCCGGCGATGCGGCCGGGATGGTCGATGCTCTCCACCGCGAGGGAACCAACCTGGCCATGACGGCCGGCAAGTTGGCCGGTGAGACGGCGCTTGAAGCCCACCGGCAGAACGATTTTTCGGCCGAATTTCTGAAACGATACCGGCGCCAGTTGGAAGAAAGCTTTGTCCTGAAAGACTTAAAACAGTACCGCCGTATGACTGACTTTTTGGACAGTACCCCCCACTTTATGGGAACGTACATCAACTTCTTGAACGACGCCGCCTTACGCTACTTTACGGCACATGGCATGCCTAAACGTGATATGGAAAAAGAGATCTTTGGTATGCTTCGGGAGCGTCGCTCTTTCTTTGGTGTGGCCCAAGATATGTTCAAACTGCTACGAGGAATGAGAGGATAACCTCATGAATCAGAAAACACACGAACCCTTAAGCTCCGATATTAAAGCCAGCCTCGTGCCAACCAACGTGGATGATCTGTTGGTTTCCCTCAAGTATTACGTGGACGAGGATTTTGCTCACATTCGGATCAGCGATCACAATGTTTGCACTGGCTGCGAAAAGAAGCCGTGTCTCGACTTCTGCCCAGCGCATGTGTTTAGCCTGGATCGGCAGAAAAAAGTGATGGTTAGCTACCAGGGCTGCCTGGAGTGTGGCAGTTGCCGTATTGGTTGCCCATTCTATAACATCGAATGGAATCTGCCGCGTGGTGGTTACGGCGTCGCGTACAAATTTGGTTAGACCCAGGCCTGGCTATATTGATAATGTCAGATTAACATAATGACTAATCCGTTTAGCCAATTTTGCGTAGGCAGGGCATTCTTATGCCCTGCCCGCCGAGGTAAAGGATGCCTCGGCTACGTAATTCAAAAACAGAGGAGGACATCATGCATAAAAGAGCAATTCCCCGGCTGGACCGAGCCGCCCTGGCCCTGATTCAAGCACTTGATGCATATGGGGAGGATTTAAAACCCTATCTAGAATCCCAGCATTTGGAAGGGGTGCGTTCGGCAGTGATCAACTTGCGTCGTGAACTGTTGGGCCTGCAAATGGGTATTCTATACCAGGATTGGGAAGCACCGGCGGACCTGCTCGATAGCGTGGTCACTAAAAAAGCGATTCCCGTCGAGGAGGAAGTGGCCCACGTCGTTGATCTGATGAGTCAACGCCGACAAGGGGATGAGAAAAAGTAAGGGAACGCCTAAACCGGCTTGTGAAGCTTTAGCACAAGAACTGGCTTCAACCAACCTCGGTCCCAAACTGTCTGATCCCTGGAAATTCCTGGACAGGTTTTTTTATTATCCATCTCCAGTTTTCATCCTGGCCGGAGACGAAGAGGTTCATCTGGGGGACAGCGAATGACCCCCCTTCCGGCCCCTGTATGGGGCCCAACGCCCCAGTGTGATTTGGCGGGGCGGGTTTTATGTAAGGCATCCTGAACGGGGTCCCTGGCAATTGAGAATGGAGTTGCAAAGCCACGAACCAACCAATGCCGTGTCCTTGAATGGGCATTTTCTGGGGTATCTTCCTATGAAGGATTGGTCCTATTCTTGGGTCTCAACCAGTTTCTCCGTACCGTCTGATCTCTTGCAGTCGGGATACAATGAACTGACGATTCAAGCCGGTCACGTCGCCCCCAAACTTCAAGGTTTTGGCTTCATCTGGGATGAAGTTCTATTTCGGGGGGTTTCGTTAGAGCCTGCTTCGCCCGATTCCTCGGTTGCCCAGATGGGTAATGATGGATAAAAAACGGGAGCGGATTTCCGTTTTTGCGGAGTAAGATGGAGATGATAAAATACTATTTGGGGGTGGAGCGCTTTTGGGCTTGGCTGGTTTTTCTGATCATAGCAATGGGCCTGAATTGTCTGTTAGCTAACCAATGTGGGCCGGCGCGGACAGCGGTCGTCACCCCGGAATTCGTATCGACGACGGAGACAACACCTTCTGTGAACCTCCTTTCCTCTACAGTCACTCCAACTGTGCCCCATACAACCACCCCAACAATGACCCTGTCCCCTACTACCCTGCAAGTCACGGATATATCTTCTCAACCGATTCACACCCCGACGCCCAGACCGGCTCCAACCCCTACCAGTGAGGTGAAGCCAATGCGTATTACCGTTGTTTATGATAACCAGGCTTATGATTCCCGGTTGCAAACAGCCTGGGGTTTTGCCTGTTTGATAGAACAAGGACAGACAACAATCCTGTTCGATACCGGTGGGGACGGAAAGATCCTTTTATCCAATATGGAGCTATTAGACCTTGACCCCCGCGACGTGGATATTGTCGTTCTCTCCCACATTCATGGCGACCATACCGGCGGTCTGAAGAGTCTCTTGGCTACCGGAGTACGACCATTGATCTATGTCCCTCGTGCTTTCCCCGACGATTACAAGACCTCGGTGCGGACCTTTACAGAGCTGATTGAGGTAGATCAGGCCATAGAGATCATTGACGGTGTTTACACCACCGGCCAGATGGGTTCGAGTATTATCGAACAGGCGCTGGCCCTGAAGACAACCAGCGGGTTAGTGGTTATCACCGGTTGCGCCCATCCGGGTGTCGTGGAGATGGTGCGTCGGGCTAAGGAGGTTGGTGAGGATCAGCTCTATCTGGTATTGGGTGGTTTCCACCTGGGTAGGACGAGCAAAGCAAGGATGCAGGAAATTATCGCTAGCTTCCAACGGTTAGGCGTGCAAAAGGTCGCTCCGTGCCATTGTACAGGGGATAAAGCCGTTGGTTTCTTCCGCGAGGTATATGGACAGGATTTTATCTGGAGTGGAGTGGGCAAAACCTTCAGTCTCAACGCAAGTTGAGTGCAATTTGAAAATGATCTCTGTTTGGGGTAGACTGCCAAGTAATGAATGAAAGATGGAGGCATTGAGTGAGAGAGGTAGATCAGAAAACCGCAGAAGGCATCTTATTCACCGATCAGTATCAACTGACCATGGCTCAGCTCTATTATCGACTGGGCCTGCATGAGAAGCAAGTTCAGTTCGACCATTTCTTCCGCGACTATCCCGACTACGGTCTGCACAAGGCCGGCTATTGTATCAATGCCGGCCTGGAATGGCTTCTGCATTGGATGGAAACTGCCCATTTCCGTGATGAAGATATCGAATACTTGCGTGGTCAAACAGGCCGAACCGGGGCTTATGTGTTCGAGGATGATTTTCTGACCTGGTTACGCGGGACTGCGCCCGACACTTTCGCCGGTATTACTATGCGTGCCGTGCCAGAGGGGCGGGTCGTTCATCCGAATGTGCCGTTGACCGTCGTTCAGGGGCCGCTGGCCATTGCCCAGATTTTAGAAACTTCGTTGCTCAACCACCTCAACTACCAGACCTTAATCGCGACCAAAGCGGCCCGAATCCGCGAAAGTGGTCGGAGGCGATTGCTGATGGAATTTGGGCTGCGTCGGGGACAAGAGAAGGGGGCCAATGCCGGCACCCGGGCCGCCTTCATTGGCGGGGCTGACTTTAGCTCCAACGTGGGCGTTTCCCATGTGTTGGGATATCCGCCCAAAGGCACCCATGCGCACAGCATGGTTCAAATTTTCATAGCCTTGGGCATGGATGAGCTTGAGGCTTTTCAGGCTTATGCTGACGTCTACCCCGACGATTGTCTGCTGCTGGTCGATACCATCGATACCCTGAACAGTGGCGTTCCCAACGCCGTCAAAGTTTTTGAAGAACTACGACGCAAGGGCCACGAACCGGTGGGTGTCCGGTTGGACTCGGGTGACCTGGCCTATCTGAGTATTCAGGTGGCCAAAATGTTGGACCAGGCGGGTTTCCCCAATGCCTCTATCGTGCTCTCTAACGATCTGGACGAATTATTCATCTGGCAAATTATCACCCAAATCATCCAGGAAGCACCCCGCTACGGGGTTGATCCTGACCAGTTGTTGGGGCGACTGGTGTACGGGGTGGGTACGCGGCTGATTACCTCGCAGGGCGAAGCAGCCCTGGGGGGTGTCTACAAGCTGGTAGCCGTGCGTCACAAAGGTGACTGGCTACCAGCGATTAAGATTTCCGAATCGCCAAATAAGACCCCTAATCCAGGTCACAAGCATATCTGGCGTATCTACGACCGGCGGGGTAAAGCGGCCGTCGACCTGCTCAGTCTTGATGATGAAGATCCACGGCAGATGGACAAGCTTATCTTACGCCATCCATCGGATCATACCAAATACCGGACGCTTGAGCGGGATGACATTACCGAAATCGAGTCGCTCCTGGTGGATGTTTTGGATAAAGGGAAGCTGGTGTATGATCTCCCGTCCATCGAGGCGATGCGTCAACGCCGTCAGGCCGACCTGAAGCGGCTGGATCCCGGCGTCAGGCGAATCATGAACCCACATATCTACCACGTCTCGCTGACCCAGCGGCTCTGGAACCTGAAGCAAGACCTGATCGAGTTAGTGAAAAAGTAGCAATGAAATGATCATGTACTTAACAGGGGACAGGCGGCGCTGCGCTCTGTGTGGAACCGAATCTCAGTTAATCATCGGGCACCTGGGGGTGTGCGGTGAATGCATCCAGACCCGCTTTGCCCAGGCCCGCCCCCTGGTGGAGGCGGCCCATGCCGAAACACGTCACCTCTTTGGGCTACCCCCTACCCCCCCCCGAGCGACCAACGGCGTTGCCTGTCCCCTGTGCGTCCGGAACTGCCTCATCGGGCCGGGGGAACGGGGGTATTGCGGCCTGCGGGTCAATCGAGATGGGCGTTTGCATCACCTGGCCGGCATACCGGCCCGAGGGGTACTGCACTGGTACCGGGATCCATTGCCGACCAATTGCGTGGCCGATTGGGTCTGTGCCGGTCATAAACAGGTTGGTTATCATAACCTGGCTGTGTTTTATGCCAGTTGCACTATCAACTGTCTCTATTGCCAGAACTGGCACTTTCGAGAGGTCGATCCGAAGACCAGCGATGGTCTGAGTGCCCGAGAATTGGCTAACTGTGCTAATAGCCGCACCTTTTGTGTGTGCTACTTCGGGGGTGACCCGGCCAGCCAGATGCCGCACGCCCTGGCCTCAGCCCGGTATCTGGCCAAACAAGGGGTAACGGTTTGTTGGGAGACGGCCGGTACCCAAAATCCCAAGCTGATCGACCAGGCGATCCGGCTCTCACTGGAGACAGGGGGAACGATCAAGTTTGATCTAAAAGCCTTTGACGAAGGGCTGCATATGGCCCTGACCGGGGCCAGCAACCTCCGCTCGTTGGACAACTTTACCCGCGCTGCCGTTCGTTTTGACGAGCGCCCCGAGCAACCGTTGGTGGTGGCCAGCACGCTCCTGGTCCCCGGTTACGTGACCCCCGACGAAGTCGGGCGCATCGCTCGCTTCATCGCCGGTATTAATCCCCACATCCCCTATGCCTTGCTTGGCTTTGCCCCGAACTTCTACGTCCCGGACCTGCCCTGCACCTCAGTAGGTCACGCTGAGGCAGCTCTGGCCGCAGCCCGTGATGCCGGTTTGACCAACGTGCGTATTGGTAACCGTTATCTCTTGTCTCGAGATTATTGAAGGCGGCGGGTTTTGGGTAGCTGAGGCATCCCTATGCCTCAGCGGCGGCATAGGGATGCCGTCCTACGTGGTCATTGTTTGATCGAAAGCGGCCACAATCTGACGGGCCTCGGCTACCAATTCGGGCACGGCGTCGAAGATGGCCTCACCGTCCATATCGGCTTCCATAGCCCGTGGATTGGCCGACAGAAAGCCGATTATTGGCAGATTCGGGCTGAGGTTGCGGCGAATGTAGTCCCGGTCGACCTCGTGGCGCACCTTGTTGCCGACGACATAACAGCGGGTGATGCCGATGTCCGCCGCCAGGTGGTGGATGGTTTGGGCAGTGTTCAGGCTGCGCTGTCCCGGCTCAACGACGATCAGGAAGGCATCCACGGCCTTGGCCGTCGCCCGCCCCAGGTGTTCCACCCCAGCGTCCATATCCAGGATCATCACCTCGTCCCGGTAAAGGATCACGTGCGTCACCAGGGCCTTGAGGACGGCACTTTCGGGACAGATGCAACCACTACCGCCCTTGCTGATGGTGCCCAGTTGTAGTAATCGAATCCCACGGTGGCGCAGGCTGAAACGGTCGGGGATGTCGTCCACCTGAGGGTTTATTTTGAAGAAGCCACCGCTAGTACCGGGTTTAGCGCCGGTCCGTTCATAGATTAACTCCTCCATCTCGGCGATAGGCGTTATCTGGGTGGCCACTTCTTCGGGAATGCCTAGCGCATAGGCCAGGCTGGTCGCCGGGTCGGCGTCAATGGCAATGACCTTGTGACCCGCTTCGGCGTAAATATGGGCCATCAGGGCAGCCAGGGTAGTTTTGCCCACTCCCCCTTTGCCGGTGATTGCTATTTTGGGCATTGGTTCTTCCTCTTTATCTTGATATATAGGACTTTTCTTTTTCGTAGCCCCCGCATCCCTATGCTTTTCTTTTTCGTAGCCCCCGCATCCCCATGCGGGGGCCGGGCATAGGGATGCCCTCTCTACGAGAGAGATAAATTGATATGCTTGGCCCCATTGTACTTTTCTTTTTCGTAGCTCCCGCATCCCCATGCGGGGGCCAGGCATAGGGATGCCCTCTCTACGAGAGAGATAAATTGATATGCTTGGCCCCATTGTACTTTTCTTTTTCGTAGCTCCCGCATCCCCATGCGGGGGCCAGGCATAGGGATGTCCTCTCTACGAAAGAGATAAATTAATATGCTTGGCCCCATTGTACTGGTAGTTCGGAGGGGCGTCAATAATAGAAGTAGGGTATAAATATCACCCCTGCTTGCCGTATAGAATAATTAGTGACATCTGTCGCAGATAATAAGGATAAATGTCACTTTATCTATAGCGGGCAGTAGATTTACAATTAACCTTGAGTTTTTAGGCTTTCTGACCCCAATTCATAAAATAAAATCACGAAGTGTCGAGGTCAAAGTGGACCCGACCCTCACTAAGGCCCACAGGAGGTTGCCCATGAAACGGTTGTTTGTTCGTCCGGAACTGTGTACCGGCTGCAAGACGTGCGAACTGGCCTGTGCCATTGAGCACTCCCGGAGCAAGAACCTGTTGGGGGCAATGCTAGAGGCGCCCCCCCCTCATCCCCGCCTGTACATTGAGGCTGCCACGCCTTCCCCTTTTGAGATCCTCAAAATGCCAATGACCTGTCGCCATTGTGATCCAGCCCCATGCATTGCTGCTTGTATTCCACAGGCGATGCATCGCTCAGTAGACGATGTCGTGACCAACGTCGGGGGAAAGCATGCCTGCATTGCCTGCGGTATGTGTGTCATGATGTGCCCGTTTGGCATGATCGCCCGAGCGCCCGCGCCCGATAACCTAAAGATCACAGGCGGCAAAGTCATGGCCCTGAAGTGTGATCTGTGCCCCGACCGGGATGTGCCCGCTTGCGTAGCGGCTTGCCCGACCGGGGCGATTGTTTTTATGGAAGGCGACGAGTTCGCTCACCAGTCAAGAGTACGCGCCAGCGCCGTCTTGTCCCAGGCCTGGACTGTGCGCGAGGCGACAATGGTTCAAGCACAGGAGGAATAAGTGATGGAACGTTCGATTAGTCCCGATTCTATTATGCTGCTCAAGACTGCTCAGGCGGCCGGGGTGACGACAGCCTGGGACCGCTACGAGGCCCAATTACCGCAGTGCGGCTTTGGTGAGACCGGCCTGTGCTGCCGCCACTGTTTGCAGGGACCGTGCCGGATTGATCCCTTCGGCGTGACCGGCCCCAAGTATGGTATCTGTGGAGCCTCAGCCGATGTGATTGTGGCCCGTGGTCTGGCCCGCAACATCGCCGCCGGTACTGCTTCTCACTCCGCTCACGCCAAGCATTTGGCTCACACCATGCTAAAATTTAGCCGGGGCGAAGCCCCCGACTATAGCATCAAAGACAAAGATAAATTTAATGCTGTGCTCGACCGCGTGGGTATCACCCGTGATGGCAAGAGCGATCAGGAATTAGCCGGCGAACTGGCCCAACTGGCCCTGGCGGAATTTTCTGAACGGGAAGAGCCACCGGTCTGGCTCAAGACAACGATAACCCCTGGCCGGATGGCGAAGTTTAGAGAGCTTGGCCTCATCCCCCATGGCCTCGATTCTGGGGTGGCCGATGTGATGCATCGCACAACGAACGGGGTGGACGCCGACGCCGTTAACATCCTCTTGGGCGCAATCAGGTGCGCCATTGGCGACTACACCGGCATGTACCTGGCGACCGATCTGTCAGACATCTTGTTCGGCACGCCGACCCCGGTGATGGCGAAGGCTAACCTGGGCGTGCTCAAGGAAAACGCCGTTAACGTCGCTGTTCACGGTCACAACCCGGTGCTCAGTGAGATCATCGTCGCCGAAGCCGAGGGCATGAAGGCCGAAGCGCAGGCTGCCGGCGCTCCGGAAGGCATCAACCTGGTGGGTATCTGCTGCACTGGCCACGAAGTGATGATGCGTCATGGTATCCCCACTGCGACCAATTCGCTGTCGCAGGAACTGGCTATCGTCACCGGCGCACTTGATGCAGCCGTGGTGGACTACCAGTGCATTATGCCCAGTCTACCGGAAGTGGCAGCGCAGTATCATACTGCCATCATCACCACGATGTCCATTGCCAAAATCGCTGGGGCCACGCACATCGAGTTTGATGAGAAACACGCGGGCGAAAAGGCGCGTGAGATTTTGCGGCTGGCCATTGAGGCCTTCAAGAAGCGCGACCCGGCGAAGATCAATATCCCGGCGGTGACCAACGACGCCCTGGCCGGCCTATCGGCAGAGGCCATTGTCAAAGTGTTGTCGTTGGTCAATCCCGACGATCCGCTCCAGCCCCTGATTGATAATATTGTCAACGGCAACATCCTGGGCGCGTGCTTGTTCGCTGGTTGTAACGATGTCAAAATCACCCAGGATAAGAACTTTGTCGAGTTGGTCAAAGGATTAGCGGCTGAGAACGTGTTGATTTTATGCACCGGCTGTGCCGCAGGCAGCTTTGCCCGCCATGGTCTGCTGACTCCGGCGGCGACCGAAAAGTACGCCGGTGATGGCTTGAAGGCCGTGTTGACCGCGTTGGGTCAGGCGGCTGGGCTGGGCGGACCGTTGCCGATGGCCTTGCACACCGGCTCGTGCGTGGATAACACCCGGGCGGCTGGCATCGCCGTGGCCCTGGCCAACAAGTTGGAGGTAGACGTCAGCCAGTTGCCGGTGGTGGCGACTGCCCCTGAAGCGGCTATGGAGAAAGCGGTCTCTATCGGCACCTGGGCCGTGGCCATGGGCCTGCCGACTCACGTCGGCGTCGTACCGCCCGTCACCGGCAGCCCGCTCGTGGTGCAAGTTTTGACCGAGGCCGCCAAGGAGTTGCTGGGTGGTTACTTCATCGTCGAGCCAGAGCCGAAGGCTGCCGTTGACAAGATGGTGGCCGCGCTTAAAGAGCGACGGCAAGGGTTGGGGATTTGATCTCTCATTAAAACTTTGACTGCTGTCTGAAGGGAGATAAGTATGCTACCATCCCAACATTATCGCCAACCTGAGGCCGGAACCGTGTTGACCGCCCTGCATGAAATCAGCACGCGCTGCGGTTATCTGCCGGAAGATGAAGTGCGCCAGGTGGCCGGCAAACTCGGCGTGCCGCTCAGCCAAATATTTGGCGCGGCGACGTTCTACGCCGGGTTCAGCTTCAAGCCCTGTGGTCGCCACAAGGTGCAGGTGTGCGAAGGGACGGCCTGCTATGTTAAAGGGGCGGCGGCGTTGTTAGCTCATCTGCAAGCCGAACTCGGGATTGCACCCGATGAGTCCACCGACGATCTGGTCTTCATGCTCAGACGAGTCCGTTGCGTTGGCTCGTGCGGCCTGGCCCCGGTCGTGCGCGTGGACGACGAAACCTTTGGCCGCCTCACCCTGGCCGACCTTGACCCAATCCTGGAAAAGTACCGGTAAGGTTTTTATTCACGAAGAGCACGGGGAAAAGTGATGAGTGAATCTATGAAGATCAATACTGCTACTGATCTGGAATCCTTGCGTGCTGCGGGCCAGGCCAGTCTGTACCCTGACCGGCTTAAGGTTATTGTTGGTATGGCTACGTGCGGTTTGGCTGCTGGCGCAGATGCGGTTTATGAAACGCTACAACAGCGCATCAAACAGCGCGAACTGGATGCGATCCTGACCAGAACCGGCTGTATTGGCTACTGCCAGCAAGAGCCCTTGGTGGATGTGCGCTTGCCCGGTGGAGGTCGGGTCATCTATACGCAAATGACCCGGCCACGCGCCCGCGCCTTGGTGGACAGCCTGGCAAGAGGCACGCTCCCGATTGACCGGGCCTGGGCCGTCATCGATGAAGAAGAGTTGCTGATAGAAGACCAGGTAGAGCGCTTTGCTCGCCCGCCGGATTTGGACGCAGTGCCGACTTACATCCAGCAGCCCTTTTTCGCCAGTCAGCGCAAAATCGTTTTGCGCAACAGCGGTTTTATCGACCCGGCTAGTTTTGAGGAGTACATTGCCCGCGGTGGCTATCGTGCCCTGGCCCGCGTCCTTTCGGAGTTTACCCCGCCACAAGTGATTGACGAGGTGACCCGTTCCGGGCTGCGGGGGCGGGGTGGTGGGGGCTTTTCGACCGGGTGCAAGTGGGCCGTGGCCCGTGACGCACCCGGCGAGACGAAGTACATCATCTGCAACGGCGATGAAGGTGACCCCGGCGCGTACATGGATCGCACGGTGCTGGAAAGCGATCCACACAGTGTAATCGAGGGGATGATTATCGGCGCGTATGCCATCGGCGCGCGCCAGGGCTATGCTTACGTCCGAGACGAATATCCACTGGCCGTCGAGCGGTTGGCGCAGGCTATTAAACAGGCCGAGGCACACGGTTTACTGGGCGAGGACATCCTTGGTTCTGGCTTCAGCTTCTCCCTCAAGCTCGTGCGCGGCGCGGGCGCATTTGTGTGTGGCGAGGAGACGGCTATGATCGCCTCCATCGAAGGTGGGCTGGGCGAACCGCGTCCCAAACCGCCTTATCCGGCCATTGCCGGGCTGTGGGGGCAACCGACCATCATCAACAACGTCAAAACCTGGACCACTGTACCGGTCATCCTGGCGCGTGGGGCAGACTGGTACGCTGCCCTGGGCGCGCCGGACAACGCCGGCACGGTCGTTTTTTCCCTCGTCGGCCAGATTGCCAACACCGGTCTGGTCGAAGTGCCCCTGGGGATGACGTTGCGGGAGCTGCTCGAAGGCATTGGCGGCGGTAGTGGCAACGGCAAAGCCATCAAAGCGGTACAGACCGGCGGTCCTTCGGGGGGCTGTTTGCCGGCCCGGCTGTTTGACATGCCGATTACTTACGAAGAGATGAACGCTGCCGGTTCGATCATGGGCTCGGGGGGGATGGTCGTGCTGGACGAAAGCGCTTGCATGGTGGACGTGGCCCGTTACTTTCTCAACTTTACCACGTTAGAATCGTGCGGTAAGTGCACCGCCTGCCGGGAAGGAACCAGCCATTTGCATGCCATCCTGACCCGTATTACCCACGGACAGGGCAGGCCAGACGATTTGACGCTGCTCGAAGAAGTGGGTGAAGCGGTTAAGGCAGGCTCGCTGTGTGGCTTAGGGCAGACCGCGCCTAACCCGGTACTCTCTACCCTGCGCTACTTCCGTGACGAGTACGAGGCTCACGTCATCGAGCGTCGTTGCCCGGCCGGCAAGTGTCCGATGGGAACGTGAAAGAGGTCCAAATGCCTACTATGACCATTGACAATCAAACCATTAGCGTGCCTGAAGGGACAACAGTGTTGCAAGCTATCCGGCAGGCCGGGGTGGATTTGCCCACCTTGTGTTACTGGGAGGGCTTGCCGCCTTATGGCGCATGCCGCCTGTGCCTGGTGGAAGTGACCGCGTATGAACCTTCCTCTGGCGAGAAGCTGCGGCAAACCATTACTGCTTGCACCTATCCGGCCGCCGAGGGCATGGTGATCGAGACAGACGGCCCACGCGCCACTGCTGTCCGCCAGATGATGCTCGAGTTCATGCTGGCCCGCTGCCCAACTTCGGAGGTGATCCGCACCTTAGCTACCGAGGCGGGTGTGACCGAAACGCGATTCCCCTCTGAGAGTAAGGCCGGCGAGTTATGTATCCTGTGCGGCCTGTGCGTGCGTGTTTGTCGAGAAGCGGTAGGTGCGGCGGCGATTGGATTCATCGGGCGTGGCGTGGAGCGCGAGGTAGGCGCACCCTTCCGGGTCCAAGCCGAGGCCTGCATTGGGTGTGGTGCCTGTGCGGCGGTGTGTCCGACCGGTGCCGTGAAGATTGAAGAGGTGGACGGCCAGCGGGTGCTGCATACCTGGAACACCACCGTGCCGCTAGAGTCCTGCCCGAGGTGTGGTCAGCCTTATGCGCCGGAACCGATGGCTTTCCTGCGCGAGCATGTCGAGACCAGTGAACAGTTGGGGGGACTCTGTCCGGCATGTCGCCGCAAGGCGGCCGCGGCTCAATTGGATGTAATCCGCGGGGCTAGTTTCCATAGCACAACATAGACCAGGCATCCCCATGCCTGGCCGCTGGCGCATAGGGATGTGCCATTACAGTTTCGCCCTGAGTACGAGGCTAACCTTCACCCATCAAATTATTAGACCAGGAAGGTGTGTCCTATATTCTCTTTAGAGGCAAGCGATGACGAAATATCTGGTTTACATCGAGACGATGGGGGATCCGATCACGCTTAAAGGCCCGGCGGCCCACGTGCCGGCTTTGCCCGGCGCTTCGGCGCGGGGTCAAACCATTGAGGAAGCAAAAGAGAAAATCCGGGAGGCCATTAAAGCCTATCTCTCTCTGCTGCGTGATGTGGGGGAGCCGGTACCCAGGGCCAGCTATGGGATCGAACTGGAATTTGAAGAGGTCGATAGTACCACCTTTCTGACCGACTACGACGCGCTCCGGCCCAACGAGATGGAAACCCTCTTTCGCTGGATGGCCATCTCACGCCAGGAGTTGATGGACCTGGTCAAGAGTTTGCCGGAAGAGACTTTGAACTGGAAATGTGACCAGGATACGCCTTCCATTCGCGAAATTCTGTGCCACGTTGCCGAGGCCGATCTGTGGTTTACCGACCGGCTCAAACAATGGCCTCAAGCCCCCCTCTTCCGGCTGGCTGCCGCCCGGGGGGTAGCCCTGGAACGGCTACGGGCGCTGACCGAAGCAGAACGAGCCAGCGTGACCACCTATGAAGGTGAGGAGTGGACTCCCCGCAAAATCATGCGCCGTATGTTGGAGCACGAACGGGAATGTATTCACCAAATTCGAGAGTTACTGGCTGCCAAGTCATAAATTTATGGCTCTTTGGGATTTTCCGTGATATGAGATGGATAACGGCAGATTTTTTATCTGGCTGGTGCAGTTTTGCAGCCTTGTAACGTTATTAACTGTAATAGCCTGTAGTCCTATTGCACCGGCCACTGCAGAGGTTGTTGAAAAATCGTTATCGACGCCGGCTATGGCCAGTACGGTGGTATCCTATACGCCAACGCTCATCTTGGCGGCCAGTCCTATCTCGTCTCCCTGGCCGCCAACACCAACTAAAAGACCGACGTTGACTCCGCCTGCGGCAACTCACACCGCGAGTCCTACCTTGACGGTTAGCCCTACACCATCACCACAGTTACCAAGGCCAACCCAAACGCCAACACCGGTTCCGCCTACAACGACTCCCACGCCGACGCTCACCTTGACCACCAGCCCCACGCCGTCACCCCTCCCCCCAACACCAACCGAAACGCCGACGCTGGTTCCGCCTGTGACAACGCCAGGCCCTACCTCGACGCCTTGCCCTATTTTGACAGCAACAACACCGATCACCTATCGCTATATGCCTGTTGGCCCGGCCCAGCCTGATCTGTCGCAGCCATGCCCCGGCTGTCCGCGAGCACCGGGTTACATCACCGGGCACGTGTTTGATGCCGCCGGCCAGCCCTTGGCCGGTGTGCGCCTGGTTTGTTATAACAGTTGGCATCGTTATCCAGTGGTGGGCACCAAGGGCGGGGGTGAATACGATTTCCCTATCCTCCAGGCCGAGGCGACCTGGTATGTGGTTGTGCTCGATGCAGCCGACCAGCCGCTTAGTTCAGAAGTGCCGGTCAATTTTAACCCCTTGGAAGCCTGCTGGTACCGTCTCGATTGGCAACGGCTGGATTGAGGTGATGTTTGGAGAGTTCCTACGGGCTCCTATGAGTGCCTACTGATCGGTCGTGGGAACTCTTGGGAACTCATCGGAGCTAATAATCATTCGATCAACTGCGGCGGCTAAAGGGCGAGTATCCGGGCTGGCTCCCAGGCGCAGGTAGGCCGTGCCCCGGCCATTGCTGGTAGTTTGAAGAGCGGTACCGGGGGGTGCGCCTTTGACCCCGATGGCCGAGAAGGGGGGCATCAGCGTGTCGGTGGATAGGCCAAGCGATTGGAGAGCGAGCCGCGTCTCGGCCTGGAAAAAGGCAGTTGCCTCCAGGCCCTGGGTGGCGACGACCACAATCTGCCCGGCCGGTATCCCGGCGATAAATTCTGTCAAGGCAGCCGCCTCAAATTCATTGGCGGCGGTATCAAAGCCCCTAATCGCCACCACCTGACCGGATTGGGGCTGAACGACGGCCACGTTCACCCCCCGCCGGTGCGCGGAGGCATCCGCTGCCTCCTGACCAAAACCAACGGTGATAAAAGCAAAATCAGGGCCACTGTTGACCTCCAGATCAACAGGCGTGTCAAGACCGGTCTGGCCAACGGTCCTGTTGGCCGGTAAGACTTGCCGGGGTTGAGCGGTGTGGGCAAAATGGAGCGTCAGGCGGTTGAGCCCGTGGCGCAGCCGGGCCTCAGGCAAGAAGAGCTCTATCGTTTGCCACCCTTCGTGTAGTGAGAAGCTATCAGGCAGCGGATGTCCATTTAAGGACAGGCTGACCGTTTGGGCCGGCATGCCGGGGTAGTGAAAGGGCGCCATCTCGATGGCCAGGTGGCGGTTGCCACGGCCGCGTGTAGGGAAAAAGATGAGCGCGTCCGGGGCGGTAGCCCAGTTAGCCGTAGCAGCGAAAATCTCCTCGTTACCGGCCCAGCCTTCCCCCCGGTACGGGTCGCTGCGCCAATCACCAAAGTCAAGAATGAGGGGGTCAGGGATAGGGGCCTGTTCTATGGCCAGGACCTGTACCCCAGGGGACTGGTAGACCGGATCGGCCCGGTGCGGAATCAGGTCAAGGGCCAACTTTCGCGTAGTTGTAAATGTATCCTCATAGGGCTTGCGATAGGGAATCGGATCGTGGATGACCAGGTACTTAATATTGTAAAGAGTCATGAGTTCGGTCGCCTGGCTGCGGGCTTGCTCAAGAGTGATATCGTCCACACTGCGGTAAAGCTCGGCTTCGGTCAGGGTCCTGAACAGCGGGATGTTAGCATAGTAATCAAATTTGAAGGCCGAGTTGCGGGAGGTGTTGCCTCCCAGCATCGGGTGGTGATGGACGGCCTGGTAATATTGCAGTTGAGTCCGCTCCGCCCCCAAGGTGCCGTAACTGTTCCGCCAGCCCAGCGGCAACTGCATCAGGGTAAAATCATCCGCCTCGGCCCCAATCTGCTCATAGACCGCCGGGATACGGGCGTCGGTCAGCGGCAGGGGGACGCTGTACTGGTCGAACAAAAGCAGGCATAGGAGCAAAGAGTTAAGAATTAGAAATGAGAAATTAGAGGGTGTTGCGTGTCGCTTGCGTGCCTGTGGCGGCGTGTTGCGTGTTGCGTCCCTTCGGCTTCGCTCAGGACAGGATTGCGTGTTGCGTGTTGCTTTGTCATTCGCCGATTCGCCCATTCGCTCATTCGCCCATTCGCCCATTCGCCGATTCGCCCATTCGCCGATTCGCAGATTCAGCCAGGTGATGGCATAACCGACTAAAACGGCCAGGGCCATAGTCAGGGGGATGCCGAAGCGATTGGGGACGCGGTTGGCATTAATAACAGGTATATAGTGCAACAGGGCAAAGGGCAGGGGGTAGGTCACTTCGATGCCATCCAGGTCGAAACGATTTTGGCCGTTGATAGTCAGCAGCGGCCCCAGGCTAAGAATGGTGAAAACAATGACGCTCCACAGCCAGACCCGGCTCTCTTTCCGGCGCACCCCATAGCCCAGCCAGGCCAGGGCCAGGATGCCGTAGCCCAGAAAAAGGGTGTTGGCGTCGTTGAAGCGGCTGGTACCCTCGATGACCGCCCGCAACTCCCTGATCCAGTCCAGGCCGGACAGGGGGTGTAAGGGGGTCAGGCTGAACAGGCCAACCAGGTCGGCGCTGAGTTTGAGGCCCTCTCCCCAGCCTGATTCGGCCAGAGCCGGGTCGAGAAAGTCGGGCAGAACGGACAGGACAAAGGGAGCGGTGAAAATGAAGGTGAGCAGACCGATGGCCACCAGGGGAAACAGGCGAATCCGCCGGGCCAGGCTGACCAACTGGCTGAACCGGCCGGGCCACTCTTTAGGTACATTTGACGGCCTGGTCCACGCGTCGATGAGGATCAGCAGAGTGATGAAGACCAGAAAAACACTGTAAGTCAGCTCGGCGTAGAGGCACAAGGCGGCGAAGAGACCGGTCAGTAAGAGTGTTTTCAGGGTTCCCCCCCGGACCGTCTTCAGCAGAAACAGGGTGTAGAAGGGAAACCACTGGATGGTGACAAAGTTATAATGGCCCAGGGCCACGTACATCATGCGGCTGGCCGAAAAGGCAAACACCGCTCCGGCGGCGAAAGCGGCCAGATATTTTGGCCTGGCGGATTGAGCAGGCTGACGGGACCGGGGGGATGGGGACTGGGGTTGGTGGAGCAGATATAGGGCCAGGAGAAAGGTGCCGTAGGCGCTGGAGATATAAGAGAAAAGCAGGGTCAGGTTGTTGGCCAGGGGCAATGACAGGGCCAGTTGCAGGGGCAGGCCAAAAGCGGCATGAAAAAGGTTAAAGGTGTAGGTAGTCAGGCGAATGCCCAGCGGAAAGAAGGTATAGGTAGACTCCAGGGGTGTCTGCCGCAGGTGGAGCAGACTGAATTTGAGCCACCACATGTTCCAGATAAAGGTTGACTCGTCAAAGGCCCAGGTGGCCTCGCCGGGGATGTGAGTGGTCAGGTGGGCGGCCAGAGGCCAGGTGAAAAAGAGTGCCAGCAGGGTATAGAGTCCGATAACGATCAGGTGGGCGCGGTATTGTTTGCTCATAGCGGGCTATGATACCACGACTGAGGCAATTGGGAAATTGGGCGTGAGGAGGCATTATAGTATACTTAAACCAATAAACCGCCGAAAGGAGATTGTCACATGTTCAATGTAGAAACTGTTTTGCTGGAAAAGCTGGTCATAATTGTGGCCATTTTGGTTGGCACTGCGATGGTGGCCTGGCTGTTGTCTCGTTGGTTAAGTAAATGGGGCCACCGGCTGGTCAATCGTAGTCAGAGTGGGTTAGATGATGCCCTGCTGGATGCGCTGAGAAGCCCGGCCATTTACCTGGTCGCGCTGATCGGTCTTTGGCTGGCCTTGCAACAGGCTGATTTCCTGGTGGACCCTGATAATGCAATTTTAAGGTCATTATTCTTTATTTTGTACCTGGCGGTGGGCTATATCGCTGCTTTTCGATTGGTCACCGGTTTGATTGATTGGTATGAGGCGGAGGTCGCCCAGCGCACAGAAACGACGCTGGATGAGCACATCTTGCCCTTTTTCCGGCGGCTGACCGTGGTCATTTTGTTTCTGATTGCCCTGGTGGTGCTCCTGGGCCACTTTGAGGTCAACGTTAGTGCCCTGGTGACCACCCTGGGCATTGGCAGTTTAGCCATTGCCCTGGCCGCCCAACAGGTCCTGGGCAACATGATTAGCGGTTTTATCATTATGGTTGATCGCCCTTTTAGAATCGGCGACCGGATTGAGCTAGAAGAGTTGGGAACCTGGGGCGATGTGAAAGATATCAGCCTGCACAGCACCCGTATTCTGACCCGAGATAACCGATTGGTTTCCGTTCCAAATGCTCTCATTGGCACCAACCGGGTCATCAATCACTCCATCCCCAGCACGCAGTACCGGGTACAGACCCACGTCAGCGTGGCTTATGGCACCGATATTGACCAGGCCCGCCGGGTGATGATCGAAGCGGTGCGGGCCCAAGATTGGGTTATGAAAAATAAATCCGTCGAAGCTCTCTTCTTGAACTTTCAAGACTCTGGATTACAGTTTAGGGTACGCTGCTGGATTGAACATTACGTTGAAACCCGGCGGGTGATTGATAAGCTGAATACAGCCATTTACAAAGCCCTGACCGAGGCCGGTATCGAAATACCCTTCCCCCAACGGGTGGTGCGCGTTCACAATGGCCGTGTGGCCCAAGAAATTGGTTAACAAGGAGGAGTTACTATGATCTTAAAGCCGATTGATCTCGAATACAGAGATCGCTACAAATTACTTATCAGCACCATTCTACCGCGCCCGATTGCCTGGGTCAGCTCGATGGATGGCCAGGGTAATTTGAACCTGGCCCCCTACTCTTTCTTCACCGCCGTCTGTAACAAGCCCATGACCCTGCTCTTTTGCCCGGGCATTCCCACGGCGACCGGGATGAAGAAGGATACCCTGCGCAACATCGAAGCGGTGCCGGAGTTTGTAATCAACCTGGTCAATGAAGACAATGCCGAGGCCATGAATTTGACCTCGGCTTTATTGCCTCCCGGCCAATCCGAGTTTGAATGGGCCGGCTTGACGCCTGTGCCCGGTGAAACCATCCGGGTGCCCCGGGTGGCCGAATCACCCATTGCCTTTGAGTGCAAACTACAACGCATCGTCACCGTCAGCGACCAGCCGGGCGGTGGGGCGGCGGTATTTGGCGAGGTGCAATGTATTCATCTTCGAGATGATCTTTACGTGGCGGGACGGGTTGACTTAGAGGCGTTCAAACCAATTGGCCGCCTGGGGGGTTCGGGTTACGTGCGGGTCACCGATACGTTTGAGATGAAACGGCCTTCGGTTCCCAAGAAGTGATGAAACTGTTTATAGAGAAATGAAACGTTTTACTGAGAGATGTCAGAGGTGTTTTAGTACGGTTTTAACCCATTGTCACCAGCAGATATATGTGTTAAAATGAACAAGGTTTGGGTAGCGTCTTTTATTTCGACCTACTGGGGCCAGATATGATGATGAAACAATGAAACATTATGGCCGGTTCATTACCCGACATTGGAAATCAGAAACCAGGTTTTTCGCTTGCTGAGGCATTTTTGGTCCTCCAGAATGCTCAAAAAGCAACGATTAGCTCGGTTCAGACGACAAAAAACCTGGTTTCTCTCCTCGTGTCGGGTAGTGAAAATCCTGATGAGAGGAGAGCCGTATCAATATAACGGTGTAAACATGATTCAACCTCAAAATTTTTTTGTCAAGCTGAATGAACATCTTAATATCCTCAAGGAGCGAAAAGCCAAATATGCTGATGACGCTCCCTTGGCCTTGCTCAACCAGATTGAGGACCACCAAAAGGCCATCAGCCTGACCGAACAGGTCATGGCCGGAGAGATTACGGAGAGGGAGTGGCTGCAAGGCTTGCAACCGCTATTATTGGCCAGCAATCATTGGTCGGGCATCAGCCTGGCCGCGCTGATGGTCCTGTCCAGATATGCCCGGGATCAAGGGGTCGAGCTAAACCATCAACTGGGGCCAACAGCCGCAGAGACGGCCGGGGAAGTCTTCAGCCTGGTGTTGGATCGGGTGAAAGCAGTTGACCCCCGCACGGCCCGGCGATATCCCGACAATCCCGAAGGCTATGAGGCGCCGCTGGGTGACGTCCTGGCTGAACTGGTTGAGGCTAACCGGGATTTTGCCGCTCAACTCAAGGCCCTTCTCACCCGGTACGAGACCGAAGTCAAAGAGCAGCAGGGGATAGGTGATCGGGCGACAATTACCAGTTCGGGGGTGGTGACTCAACATAACACCCAGACTGCCGGGGAGCGGGGGGTGGTTGGGAGTAGCGCCGGAGGGCATATCATCACCGGCAGCGGCAATGTCATCGGGGACGTTTCTGTCGCGGATAGTACCGGGGTGGGCATTGGGGCCGGTCCTCAAGTCTCGGTAACGGAGGGAATAAGTGGCGAGAGTCTAAACCAGCTTTTGGCCCTCATTTACCGGCACATTGAGGCTAAGACTGACCTGTTGCCTCAAGACAAGGCCGATCTCAAAGCCGAGGTGGACGAGATCAAAGCCGAGGTGGGCGACAAAACCGATCCGGCCACGGTGAATGAGTCCTTTCTGGCCCGCCGTCTGCGCAACATCGAGCGCATGGCTCCCGACATCATTGATACCATCGCCACCACGGCGGTCAATCCCGTGGCCGGGATCAAGGGCGTGTGGGATAAAATCGTGGCCAAGGCTCGAGAGATTATTGCTGCTCGTCAGGCGCGAGGCTGAAGCCGTCGGGTTGAAAGTCGAGCGGCGCGAGGCTGAAGCCGTCGCGCTGAGAGGGCGACCCACAGGGCAATGAGGACGTTGAAACGCCCTGATGTGGTCGAATTTTGGCCCAATAAGCGGTCTGTCGAGCGGCGCGAGGCTGAAGCCGTCGCGCTGAGAGGGCAAAGCTCTCTGAGCTACTTTTTAGCCCCAGCAGGGCTTTGCTTTTCAGGGCGGTGGCCCTGCCCTGTGGGTTAGGCCTGCGCTTTCGCTGAGTGCATTCATAATCGGACAAAAATGTTACCAATGAGCGAAGACATTCAAACCAAACTGAGCCAAATTGAGCAAACCATCGCCAGCTTGAAAAACTTGTTATCTGGCCAAGCGCTTGAGGACGCGCTCAAGCCTTTGCTGGCGGAACAGGTCACTCTCCGGGCTCAACTGACCGGCCAGGGCGTGATTACCCAGGCCAGTGAATTAACTGCCGGTGATCGAGGTGTGACCGGTAGCAGCGCCGGGCGGGACATCATTACCGGCGATGGCAACAGCGTGACCACCATTATCAACCAGTACCTGGCCCACAGCGACCGGCCTCCGGACGAGGCTACCCTGCGCCGCCAGATGGCCAGCTATCTCAACTGGATGGTCGATCGCTACCGCACCATTGAGCTGCGGGGCATCAAGCGGGAAGGGCAGCAGGTGGTGCAGCTTAACCTGGAGACGGTCTACGTGCCACTGGCAGCCAGGGCTTACCGGGGGACCGAGCCAAAGGAGATCAGCCTGGTGCAGGTCTTGCAGCAGGGGCAGCGGGTGGTCATTACCGGTGGCCCCGGCTCTGGCAAAACCACGGTGCTGCTGCACCTGGCCTATACCCTGAGCTACGCCATCGGCACCAACAACCCGGCCCTGGCCAAGGATAAATTAGGCTTAACCGTGCCCGCGCCTCCCCCACCTTCGGGCTTCACCACCTGGAAAAACTACTTCGCCCGGCAAACGCCGGAGCAACAGGCGCGATTTCTGGCCGAACAAGGCGATTGCCAAAGCTGGGAAGATTACTTCTTGCAGTTTGTCAGCCTGCCCCTGCCGATTCTGATTCCACTCAGCAGCTATGCCCTCTACCTGCGCCAGTTGCCGGCCGGAGCCAAAAGCGACGAGAAAACCCTGGCCGCTTTCATCTCCCACTACCTGATCCAGACCCAAACCAGTTTTGAGTTGCCGACCGATTTTTTCAAGCAACTGCTGCGCAGTGGCCAAAACATCATCCTGCTGCTGGACGGCCTGGACGAAGTGCCGACCGAACCTGAGCGGGCCGAGGTGCGCCAGGCCATTGAGCATCTGCTGACGGGCCGGGAGCAGATGCGGGTGGTGGTCACCTGCCGTACGGCGGCTTACAAAGGGCGTACCGCGCTGGGCAAAGGCTTCCGGCCGGTGCAGGTGCTGCCGCTCGATGAGGAACACGTGGCCCACCTGGTGCGACAGGCTTACGCCGACATCTACAGTTATGATCCCCAAACGGCGCAAAGAAAGGGGGATGAACTGCTGCAAGCGATTGCCGACCTGGAGCGCCAGCGTCGCCAGCGCTTTGGCCGTGAGACAGAACCGCTCATTACCAGCCCCCTGCTGGTGCGAATGCTGTTGGTGGTCCATTACAGTGAGCGTCGTCTACCCGAGCAGCGGGCCGAGCTGTATATGAAAGCAACCGACGCCATGCTGCTGCCGGAATATGCCCCGGATGAGGCGGTGGCCAACCGCCTGGGCCGGTTGGTCGGCCAAAGCCAGAGCGTGCACCGGGAACTGGTGCAGCACCTGGCCTTTGAGATGCACCAGCGAGGCGAAACGCAGGGCCGAGAAATTGAAGAGGATGACCTGCGCCGGGTTTTACAAAACCACCCCAGCTATGCCCACTTGACCGAGGATTTTATCGGCCTGACCAGGCAGCGAGGGACACTGTTGGAGGAGCGCTTGGGCCAGTACCGCTTTTTGCACCTGGCCTTTCAGGAGTATCTGACGGCCCGTTACCTGGCCGAAACGGTGCGCAGCGAGAGCGGCCTGACCGGCATCGTTGAGTTTTTGGAAAGCGGGCCCCTGCTGGATAGTTGGTGGCGCGAGCCGGCCCTGTTGGTGGCGGGCTACCTGAGTACCGGTAGTCCCTCCATGGCCCAGAAATTTCTGCGCTGTCTGGCCGGGTTGGCTAAGGAGCAGGGTAGCCGACCAAGCAAAGCTCTGCCGGCCGAAGTTCAACTGGCTGCGACCGAATTGGCCGGAGCGGCGGCCCTGGAATGGCCGACCGGCCCGGCCAACCTGAAAACCGAACTGGCGGCGCGCTTGGCCCACTTTTACCAAAATCCGGCCCTACTGGCTGACACTGCCCCGGTATGGCGGGCCACGGCCGGCAACACCCTGGCTCGCCTGGGGGACCCCAGGTCAGGTCTCACCACCCTGGAAGCGATGGAATTTTGCTATGTACCGGCCGGGCCATTTATAATGGGTGAGGGAGATAATACCCATCAAAATGATTGCCTGAATTATGGTTACTGGCTGGCCCGCTATCCGGTTACGGTGGCCCAATTTAGGGCTTTTGTAGAGGCCAGTGGCTACCAGCCCTATGATGCCGACAGTTTGGGGGGTCTGCCTAACCATCCAGTAATATGGATCACCTGGCATGACGCCCTGGCCTTTTGCCGGTGGTTGACCGAAACCTGGCATGGGCAGGCACTGCTGCCTGTAGGTTGGTCCGTTACCCTGCCCAGCGAAGCTGAGTGGGAAAAAGCGGCCCGAGGCGGGTTAGAAAAGCCGGACCAACCGTTTATCGAGCCGGTTCATCAGATTGCAGGCTGGGAGCCAACCGTCTCATTAGAATTTAATCCATTCTCCCAACGTCGTTATCCCTGGGGAGACGAGGCCGATCCCAACCGGGCCAATTACGACGAGAGCGGGATTGGAAGCACCAGTGCCGTAGGTTGTTTTCCGGGAGGTACCAGTCCGTATGGCTGTGAGGAGATGAGCGGCAACGCCTGGGAATGGACGCGAAGTTTGTGGGGTCAAGAAGCTAAGCCCACCTTCAACTATCCTTACGATCCGCAGGATGGCCGGGAGGATTTAGAAGCGCCCAATGAGTTCCGCCGGGTGCTGCGGGGCGGGTCGGTCGACGATAATGGGCGGAGCGTGCGCTGCGCCGTCCGCGGCAGGTTCAATCCCGGTAGCGGGAACTGGTTCAGCGGTTTTCGGGTGGTGTTGTCCCCATTGACCTCTGGTCTCTGAACCCTCTGGACTCTGAAACTCTGAATCGCGGGTTGGGGGGGATGCGCGAGGCTAAGGCGCGAGGCTGACCCACAGGGCAGGGCCGTCGCGCTGAGAGGGCAACCCGCAGGGCAATGAGGACGTTAAAACGGCCTGGAAATGGCCCGAAATGGCTGATTGGCCAGCCCGATAGGGCTTTGCTCTTTGAGCACGGGGCTTTAGACCCGTGCTTCTGGTGATCAGCTAAGGCGCGAGGCTGAAGCCGTCGCGCTGAAAGGGCGAAGGCCGTTAAAACGGCCTGGAAGTGGCCCGAAATGGCTGATTGGCCAGCCCGATAGGGCTTTGCTCTTTGAGCACGGGGCTTTAGGCCCGTGCAATCGGTCGCGAGGCTTTGAGCGTGGGGCTTCAGTGCTTATGGGTGAAATTCTCTAATTGCTGAATGCTCTCACATATTGAAAATAAGGGTAGGATCATCATTCATGTCCGGTCAAGAAATGCCCATCTTTACCCGCACCTTTGATTTTCTCACCTGGCTCCTACCGGCTACCAACAAATTTCCGCGGGCCCATCGCCATAGCTTCACCCAGCGCCTGCTGGATGCGGCCTTTGATTTGCGGGAACGGCTGGAAGAGGCCAACCTGCGCCAGGGCCGAGCTCGATTGGAACGGCTCAAACTGGCCGATGAGGCCCTGGCCAAGGTGCGGCTTCCTTTTAATCATAGCCTACGAGGCCGGAGAAATCCCCCTGGAAACTGTCACCGCCAGTGTGCAGGGTTGGGTCAATCACGTGCGGTATGGGAACACGGTGGGGTTACGTAAGGCGATGTTGAACGTGTCCCTGAAACCACCCCCAAGGAGCGATAAACCATGACCTTTTCCGTTGAAGTTTGGCAAACACAAATACAGCAAAAGTTGCAGCAAACCAAAGATTGGCTGGTGCAGGTCAAAACCCGGCAGGCTCCCTACCCCCTGTACGGCTTTCTGGCGACGATGACTTTGTGGCCGCTGTTGGATGCTCTGGGGGCGGGCCAGATTCTTCCGGTCATGAATGCCTTGGGCACAGTTGCCGGCAGCATCGGCGGTAATCTGATTGCCAACAAGTTTGAAGATTGGAAAAAACGGGCCGACCAACTGAATGAGCAGGAACTGGAGACATTGGTCAGTCAAGATGTAGCCGATAATCCTGAGCTGCTTGAAGCCCTGAATACCCTGCTGGAAAAACTGGAGGTTATCCCCCAGGCTTACCAGGGCTTAAGCAAAGCCGACCAGCCGTGGTTTGCCCAAACCTTGCCGCAGGAGTTGGCCAAACTTGGCTCGTTGAAGCGGCTGGAGGCCAGCCTGACCGGGGCCGGGATCATCATTCAGGACAGCCAGCTCAGGGGTGGTCCCCGGAGCGTGGTCGGCAGTTCCGGCCAAACTATTGTTACGGGCGATCACAACCGGGTGGCCGGGACCATTATCGAACAGCAGACCATCATCCATGGACTACCCGGCAGCGATCCGGCCGCGCTGCGCACCGCTTACCTGAACCGGGTGCTGGAAAAAGCCAGTTACCTGTCGCTGGCCGGTATTGATCCCAAAGCGGCCGGCGGCAGTGAAGCTGAAGCCCACCTGAACCTGGACGCGGTTTATACGGCCCTGCTGACCCTCACCCCTGAACAGCAAGAGCAGTTGCCTCGGGCCGAACTGGCCGGTCGCGGCGAGCGGCGTCTGGCCGCCCTGGCCCAGTTGAACCAGCACCCGCGCCTGGTGCTGTTGGGCGATCCGGGCAGTGGCAAAAGCACCTTTGTCAACTTTGTGGCCATCTGCCTGGCCGGGGAAAACCTGAAACATGCCCGGGCCAACCTGGCTCTGTTAACCGCGCCTTTGCCGGATGATGAAGGTAAGGATGAAGAAGAGGGCCAACCCTGGCAGCAGGGGGCCTTGCTGCCGGTGCCGGTGCTGCTGCGTGACTTTGCCGCCCGGGGCCTGCCTCCGGCCGGACAGCCGGCCACGGCCGAACACCTGCGGCGTTTTATAGTTGGGGAACTGAAAACGGCGGCCCTGACTCAATACGCTCGTCCTTTAGGTGAGGAACTGCTCCGGCAGGGCGGGCTGTTGCTGCTGGACGGGCTGGACGAGGTGCCGGCGGCCGACCAGCGGCGAGTCCAGATCAAGCAGGCAGTGGAGGATTTTGCCCGTACCTTCAAACACTGCCGTATTCTGGTCACCAGCCGAACCTACGCCTATCAAGAGCAGGACTGGCGCTTACCCGGTTTTGCCGAGGCCGTACTGGCCCCCTTTAGCTCGGGACAAATCCGGCGTTTTGTGGATCGCTGGTACGCTCACATCGCTACCCTGCGGGGGATGCACCCGGATGATGCCCAGGGCCGGGCCGAACTGCTCAAACGGGCCATTTTTAACAGCGACCGGCTGCGCAGTTTGGCCGAGCGTCCTCTGCTGCTGACCCTGATGGCCAGTCTGCACGCCTGGCGAGGGGGCAGCCTGCCGGAAAAGCGGGAGGAGCTGTATGCCGATGCGGTGGACCTGCTGCTGGATACGTGGGAAACGCGTAAGGTGGAACGGGATGCCCAGGGCAACATCGTCGCTACCGAACCCAGCCTGACCGAGTGGCTCAAAGTGGACCGCGAGGCGGTGCGTGAACTGCTCAACCAGTTGGCCTACCAGGCCCACGCTACCCAGGCCGAGATGGTGGGCACAGCCGACGTGCCCCAGGGGGATCTGGTCTGTGGCTTGATGGCGTTAAGCCGGAATGAGGCCGTCAACCCGGCCCTGCTGGTAAGCTACCTGAGCCAGCGGGCCGGGCTGCTGCTGCCACGCGGCGTGGGCATCTACACCTTTCCCCACCGGACGTTTCAAGAGTATTTGGCCGCCTGTCACCTGACCAATGAGACCTATCCCGAGCCGGTGGCCGACCTGGCCCGCCAGGAGCCAGACCGCTGGCGGGAAGTAGCCTTGCTGGCCGGAGCCAAAGCCTTTCGCGGTTCCCGTTCAACCATCTGGTCCCTGGTGGAGGCCTTGTCCTATCAGGCTGTGCCTGACCGGACAGCGGCCGCTCAGGACGATATCTGGGGAGCGCACCTGGCCGGTCAAGCCCTGGTGGAAGTGGTCGATGTGCAGAATATTCACCTGGCCCATCAAGCCAAGGTGGAGCGGGTCAAGAACTGGCTGGTCTACATCCTGGAACAAGCGGCCCTGCCGGCCACCGAGCGGGCCATCGCCAGCCAGAATCTGGCTATGCTGGGCGATCCCCGGCCGGGGGTGAGGCTACGTCCCGATGGTCTGCCCGACATCGCCTGGTGCGAGGTGCCGGCCGGATCATTTGTGCGGGGGAGTGTGGCTGATGCTAGAAAAGATGACATCGAACGCATGTTTTACGGTGATGAAAGACCGCAGCAGGAGATTGATTTGCCTGCTTTTCGGATCAGTCGTTATCCAATCACTAATGCCCAGTATGCGGCCTTTGTTAAGGCCGGAGGCTACCAGGAACCCGACTATTGGGCAGTGGCCGCTGCGGCCGGTTACTGGCGCGAGGAGGGCTGGGTCAAGAGGCCTATCCTTAAAGGTGATAAACTGGTGGACGAGTGGGTGGACAGACCCTTTGATTACGGGCACCCCTTTGGCTTACCAAACCACCCGGTCGTGGGGGTGAACTGGTATGAAGCGGTGGCATTTTGTGCCTGGCTGACAGAGCAACTGCAACAGACTGGCCAGATTAGTCCCGACGAGGCGGTGCTGCTTCCCAGTGAGAGCCAGTGGGAGAAAGCCGCCCGCGGGCCGGACGGTCGGGTTTATCCGTGGGGCAATGAGCCGGATCCGGAGTGGGCTAATTACGAGGCGACCGGTATTGGTAGCACCACGGCGGTGGGCTGTTTTCCCGGTGGAATCAGCCCTTACGGGGTGCAGGATATGAGCGGCAACGTGTGGGAATGGTGCCGGACTAAGTTTGAGGAGAGTTATGAGGATTATCGGGATGACAACGATCTTGAGGAATATACCCGCCGGGTGCTGCGGGGCGGGTCGTTCTTCGATGATGAGCGAGACGTGCGCTGCGCCGTCCGCTACTGGGACTATCCCTATGACTGGGGCAGGAGCTTCGGTTTTCGGGTGGTGTTGTCCCCATTGACCTCTGAACTCTGAACCCTCTGGCCTCTGAATCTCTGAATCGCGGGTTGGGGGGATGCGCGAGGCTGAAGCCGTCGCGCTGAGAGGGTGAGGGAGGTTAAAACGGCCTGAAGGGCAGGTTTATAGCCCGTTTGGGCTTTGCTCTTTGAGCACGGGGCTTTAGTCCCGTGCTTCCGCTCAAGCGCGAGGCTAAAGCCGTCGCGCTGAGAGGGCGAAGGCCGTTAAAACGGCCTAAGAAAGCCAAAGGGGCGAGGCTAAGCCACAGGGTAGGGTCGTCGGGCTGAGAGGGTGAGGGAGGTTAAAACGGCCTGAAGAGCAGGTTTATAGCCCGTTAGGGCTTTGCTCTTTGAGCACGGGGCTTTAGTCCCGTGCTTCCGCTCAAGCGCGAGGCTAAAGGCGCGAGGCTAAAGCCGTCGCGCTGAGAGGGCGAAAAGGCCGTTAAAACGGCCTAAGAAAGCCAAAGGGGCGAGGCTAAGCCCCAGGGCAGGGTCGTCGGACTGAGAGGGTGAGGGAGGTTAAAACGGCCTGAAGAGCAGGTTTATAGCCCGTTTGGGCTTTGCTCTTTGAGCACGGAGCCCTGCCCTGTGGGTTAGCTCCGTGCTCCTGTTACAAAATACAAATCACAGGAGAACTATGCCTTACTACCGACTCTTTTACCATATGGTTTGGGGAACTAAAAACCGGGAACCTCTTATTGAAGCTGACTTTGAGACGTCATTGCATAATGCCATTGCCGCCAAAGCCAAAAAATTGGGAGCAATTGTCTACGCCGTTGGTGGCATCGAAGACCATGTTCACTTGGTGGCCACCGTCCCTCCCAAAATTGCCTTGGCCGATTTTATTGGTCAAGTCAAGGGTAATAGTTCCCATTTTGTTAACCATGAGTTGTCAGTTCCATATCATTTCCAATGGCAAGCCGAATACGGCGTTGTTTCGTTCGGTGGAAAACAACTGGACATGGTTGTAAAATATGTCAAGAACCAACATCAACATCATGCAGAAGGCACCCTCATCCCATTTTTGGAGCGTACCGAACCTGAGAGCACAACATAAGCCCAACGGGCTAAAAACGTGCTTTTTTAGGGCGTTTTAACGTCCTTCGCCCTTTCAGCGCGACGGCTTCAGCCTCGCGCCTTTGGTCAAAAGCGTTCCCCCCCATCAACGGTTCAATTGTTTCAACCTTTTACGCTTGGGCCTGACCAGACCATTGCTGCCTATTGATCCCTCCCGGGTCAATTGAATCAGACTGCGTACCCCATCGATGAGATTGCCCTTGCCAAGGCTGAGGAGCCACTCCCGCTCTTCCAGATGTGACCGAATGGCTAATGGCTTATCTTTAGCCATCATGTTGACCTCCCATATATAGTACCTGAGATGCTGGTATAATACAATATATTGTGGTGTTACCTATTTTATATCATGTTTTTGTAGATTTGGCAAGAAGGATAGGTTCATTTCACATTAAAATTTGACCTGGCTACAATGCTCTGCGTTGTAGCCCAAATCGGACGCTCAGCGTCCCCAGGTGGCGTTCCAACGCCGGAGCGTCGGAACGAGGTCTTGTGTAACGTGTTTCTGATCTCAATCGGTCAAGGTAAATCTGGTCGATTCAAGTCAACGAACGAGATCACCAGGGCATCCTCGGCCAAGCGTGCCCCATCCGGTCCGAAGGCGGGTAGGCGCTGGCCGGTGGCCGGATCATACAGGCCAAGGGCCAGGTGATCGACCTGGCTGAAATCGTCGAGGGGCAGGGGATGAATGTCCTGGATGACCTGGTCAACCGGCCAGGTGCTGGTGGGGTAGTGGCCATTGACCGGGGGACCATCGGCTTGACTGCGCACAAAGCCATCCGGGGCGCGGAGGTGGATGAAGATGGTGTAGTCGGTGGGGAGGGGGGTGGTGGGGTGCCAATAAAAAATGATGGAATGATGAATGGTGAATGATGAAGGGTGAATGGAGGGGGCGTGTTGCGTCCCTTCGACTTCGCTCAGGACAGGATTGCGTGTTGCGTCCCTTCGGCTTCGCTCAGGACAGGATTGCGTGGTGGGGAGGGTGGTGTTGATGGTCAGTAAGTGGATGTTTTGTTTATTGCCGAAGGTGGCCAGGGGGGGAGCGGTGAAGCGGTGGGGGTCGGGGGGGTGGACCTGGTAGAGGTAATCGCCTTCAAATTGGCCGATAGGGTAGAGGGCGGGATGCCGCTCGGCCTGCCAGCGGGCGGTGGTTTCCCATTGGGAGCGGTCCAGGGGAGCTTCGCCGGGGTGGACGAGGAGGTAGAGGGGGAGTGGTGAGGCGGTCGGGTGAGCTGTGTCACTGGGGGGCGAAGCAGCCAGCCTTTGCAGGGTGGCGAGTGAGTCTGCACCGGGGAAATCGGCCAGGTTTCGGGCCAGTTCAGGCTGGCGGGGCGGGGTGTAACCGGAGTAGCCGTTGACCAATCGCCACCAGCCCAGGGTGCTGGCGTAGAGACGCTTGACCTCTGGAAACTCTGGGGCCGGGGCGCTATGCAGGGGCAGCTCAATCAGCGCCAAATCGCCGGGTTGGCCGGCCAGCCAGTGGTAGGCCGGGTTCAGGGTGTCCCGATTCTCGACCGGGGCCAGGGGAAGGGGGATAGAGAGTGTTTCGGCCATGAGGAGAAGAGAGCAGATTAGCCCTAAGAAATTAGAAATTTGAAACTTAAAATTGCCAATTGCCAGTTGCCAGTTGTGAACCCTTGCGCCTGCGCGCAGGGCAGGTGTTGTGAATTGCTCATTGATCATGGCGTAGCCGAAGGCGGCCAGGCCGGAGAGGGCAAACAGGGCCGGGATGATCCAGCGGGCCGGAACGCGGATGATGGTGCTGGGGGGGAAGAAGGTGGCCAGCGTGGCGTAGGGCAGGGGAAAGGTGAGGAGGAGGGAGAGGATGAGGCTGGGCAGTAACACGTAACACGTAACCCCGCAGGGCAAGTGACGTAACACGTAACACGTAACACGCAGGGCATGATGTGCGGGACGTGAAGCTGAATACGCAGTACGCAGTAGGCAGTACTTGGCCATAGTAAGCAACGCCACCAACGCTAACCCCGGAGCCACCAACCCCACAAACAACACATTCTCCTCGGTGAAGTGGGGCCGGTTGCGCAGGGACTCGGTCAGCGGGCCGAAGAGGCGGTTGAAGGGAGCGGCCGCAGCGAAATCGGTTGGGCTGGCGGCCATAGATAGGGCCAGGGAGAGGGGCCGGGCCTGGCGCAGGTCGTCGACGAGCGAGAGGTAGGGCAGGACAAAGGACAGGCTTAGAAGGCTAACCATAAGCAAGGTAAGCATGAGTCCAGTTAGACGAGATCGGTTGAAACGGCGGGCGATGAGCACAACCGGCAGATAAAGGCCGACGATCAGAACCGTGTATAAGGCCAGGTACCAGGAGGCGAGGAGTTGCAGGAGCAGAAAGAGGGCCAGGGCGAGGTAGGGTAGTTGGCTGGTTGGCTGGTTGGCTGTTCCTTCATCATTCGCTAATTCGCCCATTCGCCGGATTTTATCTAGATATAGCAGAATAAAGGGCAACCACTGAAAAGTCAGGAGTTGTAGATGAGCAATGGCGGCGAAACGATAGGGATTGAAGGCAAAGACGAGCCCGGCGATGAACGCCGCGCTGCGCTGGCCGGTCCAACGCCGGGCCAGCAGGTACATGCCAAAGGCGGCCAGGGGAAAGGTGGCCAGCAAACTCAGGTTGTAGGCCAGGATTGGCTCGCCGGAGACCAGTTGCAAGGGCAGAGCCAGGAGGGCGGTGCTGAACAGGTGCTCTGAGTAGGCCAGGGTATTGGGTAAAGGGTGAAAAATGTTGGCCTTAAATAAATGAAGGGGGTCGGTCAGGAGAGCGTGGCTATCCCAGGCCAGAATCCAGGTGTTCAGCAAAGGATCGCCGATATCGTTGGGCACGGTCGTGGTCAGGTTGAGGGCCAGTGGATAGGTCAGGACCAGAGTCAGGAGGGTGTACAGGGCCAGGATGAGGAGGCTGGGAAGCAGAGGCGCAGGGGAGCAAGGGAGCGGGGGAGCAGGCGGTTGGCCGGGTTGGCGGGATTCGCTGTACTGAGTCTGGTAAGATATTCGCTGTTTCACCTTCTGTTGGGGTTTCATGGTCTAACCGAAATAACAAAGCTGTTGTTGGGCAGCGCCTGACCCTGGGCGTCCGTAGCCGGTAGACGCTCGCCGGTGAGCGGATCGTAAATACCAACGGCCACGGCATCGAGTGGTTCACTGTTTTCGATGGCCGTGGACAGGGGACGCCGGTCGGTGATAATCTGGCCGGGCAGCCAGTTGACCAGGGGATATAGACCGTCGTACGGCACGCCGTCGAGTTGTCCCAGCAAGTTGTTTTCCCGGTCGAGCAGGTGGACAAAGATGCTGTAATTTTTGTCGATGGGTTGGCTCGTTTGCCAATACAGCACCAGGGCCTGACCATGAGCCGACGAGTAAGTTGCCTGCAGGAGGGTAATCCCCTGGCCAAAGTGGACCAGCGGCTCATTCGGCTGGTGTGGCTGGGGATCGCTCACCCAGATTGAACCGAGCCTGAACGTTGTCGCCTCACCCGAAGCAAGGGGCAAGCGTTGACCATTCTCCCGGTTATACACCCCGACGTTGATATCATAGCGAATGGGCGGAATATCGTCCGGAATCCTCAGGTGTAAAGGATTGCGCAGGTAGAGACCAGGCGGCCAGTTGCGAGTGGGAATATTTTCCGGGGTCACTTCGTCCACCGTGGCCACAGTCTGGCTATTCGGCGCATCGAGGTGGAGAAAGACAGAGTAGTTGGTTTCCAGTTTTGGCCAGGCCCGCCAGTAGACGGTTGCGGTTAGCTCGGCGGTTTCGCCCGGGCTGATCTGGATGGTCTGGGGCAGTTCATCCATCCCGACCAGGCGGATTTGGTCGCCAAAATCAACTTGTAAAATGCGATCGGCCGGTTGGGGCCGGTCAGGGTCTGATTGCAGCACAAACAGGGGGACCAAGGGACGGGAAAAAAGGTAAAGCCCGACAAGTAGCGCCGTGGTCATGGCAAAGAAGGTGGCTGAAATAAAGGCATTTGACGGTGGCGGGCTGACCGCCGACCGCTGAAGAAGAGCAAACCCGGCAATGATCACCAAGATCAACAAAGACACAACCGTCAGCCACTGACCGGCGGTGCGTAGCGGGGTCGACTCCAGTTGGAGGGTCAGGCGGTGCTGGCCGGCCGGGATGGTGGTTTGGATCAGGCCGGTATTTTCGGTGACGGTAAAAGCGGCCGGCTGCCCATCCAGGTAGACCTGCCAGCCGGGCCAGTACAGGGTGCGGATGGTGGCCACAAATTCTTGGGGGGTATCAATTTGCACCGTGTCCGACTCGGCCCGGTGACTGATAATTTCGACGGTCGTGCCAGGGGGCAGGGTGGCCGGATCGACTTTTTGCGGCGGGCGACCGGCCTCGTAGTCGGGCCATAGGGCATCCGGCTGGGGATGCTGGCGGGCATCACGGGGTAAAAACTCGCCGGTACTGGTGGTGCCAATGGCCCAGGAGGCGACTTCGTAAGCAAAAGCATCGGCCGGGCCAGGCGTACCCCAGGAGATGAATTGGGAGGGGTAGAGGTAGGGGGCGTTGAGGGCTATGACGATGAAGAAACAGATGAGCAGGGCGGAATAGGTAATGCGTGTTGCGTGTTGCGTGTTGCGTGTTGCGTGTTGCGTGTTGCGTGTTGCGTGTTGCGTGTTGCGT
>DAOUMU010000581.1:0-1854 GCA_034409055.1 Anaerolineae bacterium | reverse complement strand
CCACGGGTGTATAACGTAATCTGAGCATTTTGACCTCCAGATGTGTAAGTTTTTACACCACAACTATATCACCTCTGGTGATTCAGGTCTAACCCGGATTAGGGGTTTCCTGACAGAAACTAGCTAGTGTAGTCTTGGTAATAATCATAAAAATCCCGTAATTATTCACCCGCTCCTGCCGGACCACAGTCCGGCAGCCGTTGGGTGTCTGGCTGAACGCTTACCTTCCTTTACAATTCACCATTCACAATTATCTTTTTGCCCCTACAAAATCCCCAACTCCTGTAAGAGTAGTAACGTTCCTTCCAGGTCGTCCAGATGGCTCAGATCAATGCCAGGCGTTTCGATTTGGTACAGGGGGGTCAGCAATGGATTTGAAACGACTTGACCGGCCAACGGATATTCATTCGTTTGCCTGCTGAAATATTCTTGCGAGCTGCGGCGCAGCAAAAAGTTAACGAAGGCTTCAGCCGCCTCTGGATTATCGCTGGTATCAACAATGCCGACGCCAGCCACGTTGACCATAGCCCCTACATCCCCGGAGCGAGGCGAGTAATTACGAGCCGGGAAGTTTGGCGCTTCGGCCAGAAATCTGAAGAGATAGTAGTGGTTGACAAAACCCACCTCAATCTCGCCGGCGCCGACCGCCGCCACAATCGGCGTGTTTTTGGGGTAAACCAGGGGCTCGTTGGCCTGGATGCAAGACAGCCACTCACGGGCGCGGTCCTCACCCTCGACAACACGTAGGGCCGTGACAAAAGCCTGGAAAGAACCATTGGCCGGCGCCCAGCCCAGGCGTCCTTTCCATTCAGGGGCGCAGAAGCCGAAGATGTCATCCGGCAAGTCGGCTTCGGTTAATTTGTCGGTGTTATAAACCACGACCCGCGCCCGGCCCGAGGTACCGACCCAGAACCCATCAAAGGAGCGAAAGCGCGGCTCGACCTGGTTGAGAATCGAATCGGGCAGCCGGGTCAAGCGACCCGCTTTAGCCAGGGCACCCAAAGCCCCGGCATCTTGCCCGTAATAAACGTCGGCCGGACTGTTGTCGCCTTCTTCCAAAATGGTGGCGGCCATTTCGGCGGTCTCGCCGTAGCGTACCGCGACCTTCAAGCCGGTCTCTTGGGTAAACTGTTCAATCAGCGGGCCAACCAGGGCCTCGCTGCGACCCGAATAAATGGTCAAGTCACCACTGAGGTAGGGGACCTGCTCACCCAATATGGCAGAGGCGTCCTGGGCGGTAGGAATAAACAGTTTTTGGCCAATCTCAATCAGATTGGGATTGTCAATGGGGGTAAAATCGCCGTCTTCAGCCGCCTTGGCCTTGGTTGCTTCCACAATAGCCGGATAGGCCAGCGGATCCCCATAGAACTTCTCGGCCAGCTTGCTCAGCCAGTCGTCCGCCTGGACGGTGTATACCTGTCCTTCCTCTAAAGGCGGTGCCGCCACAGCCGTTAGCGGTAATAAGGTAGTGATTAAAGTGAAGACAAGGGCAGTAAAGAAAGTTTTACGACGCATGATGATTATATCCTCCAATAAGATTGCTCCTTCAAACCAATCGTAAATCGTCAATCCGAAATCGTAAATGATATGGACCTTTATAGTACAGCATGTTCAATCAATCATCAATAGCCCTGAGTTAAACAACGTTATTCCATAAGGTAACCTTATTTTTAACCGGGATTAAAATTTGTGCCGTAACTGCCTACCCTCATGTCATTCCGAGGAGCGCAGTACCCAAAGGGCATAAACGACGAGGAATCTCCGAAACTTTGGCCCAAAAGAGGTCTACCCTGTGCCCCTTGGGTATTTACCAAAACCTTGGGGATTCTTCACCTGTTCAGAATGACATGGTAG
>DAOUMU010000580.1:0-2587 GCA_034409055.1 Anaerolineae bacterium | reverse complement strand
GATTGAGGGTCTCGGAGCAAACAACCTACTCTCCGAGTTGCCTCGCCCCTACTTTTTGAGAAGATACCTCCAGAATGCTCAAAAGGCAACGATTAGCTTGGTTCAGACGACAAAAAACCCGGTTTCTCTCCCCGTGTCGGGTAGTGAATCCACTTTGGTCCGGCGGCGACTGGGGAACAGGTAACTACCCGTTAACCGAAAAACTGCTCTCCGGGTTGATCTCCCTGAGCCTGGAATAGAAGCCAACGTTGAGATCGAAGCCTTTGTAGGGGGTGGTTACATGGATGGGATTCTGGTCATGATCTCGCCCATTTTCGCAGGCATCGATCAATTCGGCCATTATATAACCAATCCCCGGCGCATTCTTGAACTCGTGGCCGCTCGACCCAATGGCCATATAGAAACCCTTCAGGTCGGACTTGTCGTAGATTCCCAGCCAATCGTCCGAGACATCATACAGGTCCACCAAGCCCCGGGGTTGATTCGGAATGGGCAAATCTGGAATCCGTCTGGCCAGGCGATAAACTTGGGCCTTCCAACGTGCTTGGGTGAGATTGCGATTGAAGTTGTCCGGATCTTCGATCCACTCCTGGGGGTCGCATGCCGGGTCTTCGCTACCGACCAGGATGTTGTTCCCGGTTTCCGGTCGGAAGTAAAGGCCGACGTCGCCACAAGAGGTATGGAAGCCATCCTTTTCAAAATCGAACCCTTTCGGCGAGGGTACGTGATGCACCTCGTGCCTGAGGGCCCTGGTTTTGACCTTCATCCCCTTTTCCACGTCGGCCATTCGGTTGATAACGAATGAGTGGGGACCGGCCACGTTGACCACGATGGGGGCGTCAATCTTTTGCCCATCTTCAAGCGTTATACCCAGCACTTGCCCATTATCCCGCCGGATGTCTACCACCCGGCTGTTGAACAGGAATTCACCGCCGTAGGCTTCGGTCGCGACCTGTACATTGTGGGTAGCCAATTGGGGATCATTAACGTACCCTGACTCGGGCGTATAAATCGCCCCCTCAACTTCCTTATCGGAGTCTTGCCAAAACGGAGCCGCTTCATCTTCGGGTAGGGCCGGCGGATAGTAGGATTTGGTGGAATAGATCGGTATCCTTTTCTTCATAGTCTCCACGTCCCACTCTTCGTGTTTGACCCCAATCGCCTTATATTGTTTTAAAACCTTTCGCCAGTCGTGTCCCTGGGTTTTAATCAGGATAGTGCCACAGTTCATCAATTTGGCCAGGCCCCGTTCGTCCTTCGTTTCGAGGTAATTTTTCCAATCATGCCAATAGAAGAAATTTTCGTAGGCCAGGGCCACCCCATCATAGGTGGAATAGTGGGCCCGGACAATGGCACAGGAATTGACAGTGGACCCTGCCCCAGCCTCCGACAGCATGTCGATGTTCAGAGTCTTGTAACCCTTTTTGGCCAGCTCAAAAGCTGTGGTACAGCCGATGATCCCGGCCCCGATGATAATAGCGTCTGGTTGTTTCAATTTTTAATCTCCTTTGTTAATTATTAGTGTGCTTTTTGGTTTGCATCCGCCGGATCAAATCCGACTAGTCTCATTGATGATGAGGTAAGAAAAAGATAAATGTTTCTTACCCTTCCATATCATTAGCTTTGGAGAGTTCATCCAGAAATTCGGCAAAGGCTAGCAGGTCATGTTGGGCCAAAGTGAAAGCAGGTCGCAAATCTCGTATCAACTCCGCCACTCTATCTACCCGCAGGTCGAAAGTGTAGACATTCCGCACCACATGACGAAATTCCAGGTAATCTATCAGAGCAACGCGGGTTTCAGACATTAGCACTGCAGGCCGCACGTCAGTAACAGCCAGAGACATCTGCTCCAACAAATCACGATGCCAGCGCGCCCCCGTCGGCAAACCGCCATCTATTTCATCAGCGATCAGTTCAAACAAACGCTCTATTCCAGCATAGAAGCCATGCAGGTCAAGTGCAGCAGCGGCTATAAAATAGTCTTGTGCGGCTGCCGAGTAGCACGAGATAAGGCTTCATCGGCTCGCTCGATAACTCGCTCCAATGTTTGGAGTTCAGTTCGCAATCGTTCAGCCAACACACGGTAACGAGAGATCATAGGGGTATGCCTTCCCGTTCGATCACAGCTAACAACTCTGATGAACAACAACTTACATCGACCAGATTAAGTTCAATTTCGCCGGACAATTCTCTTACGGCAGCAATTGCTCGCAACCAATTGGCCGACGTCAATCCCCAAGCTGCTAAGTCTACATCCGACCGGATCGTAAAACGACCTGAGTGAATCAGTGACCCGAACACGACAACGCGTTCGACGTTGTACTCTGCTTTGAGTAGGGTCGCCGCCTGGCGAGCTAACTGCCAGGCGCATTCACGCCGCGTTTCCTGTTGGGCTCGCTCACGCTGCCAACGTATCCGCGCTGTGCGTTTGTATCTTTCCATTTGTTCCGGTGGAATTTGCCTAGTTCTGACGATTTCTGTGGTTACTTGAATTATTGGCGGTATCCTCCCATAGAGGCCGAAATGAGAAGGTTATGTAACCAATTGTCGTGATAAACACGTCCATTAAGTTTATGAGCCGGGGACT
>DAOUMU010000579.1:0-4968 GCA_034409055.1 Anaerolineae bacterium | reverse complement strand
CTTGAAGGGGTTGTGGGAAGGTGTCAATTTGTATCCACAAGTCGAACTTGGTTAGGTAGACTGGAAACAGGGCTGCACGCAAGTGCAGAGCATCCAAGTAAAGCGGGTTGAGGCAGGCTAGAGACTGCCGAGAAGATACCGCAACGGCTGGCTGATAAGGAGAAAGCTAAACTGCCTGAACGATAGTGACCAGGGATACCCTGTCTGTCTACAGGAAAACTAGCTGAAACCTGTCCCTCATCAGTTGGAATTTCGCCCCGCTGGAGATTCTAAGAAGACACCCGATGAGGACACGCTACAATGAGTAGTGGTAAGGTCACGAACGTCGCTCCTAAATCAGCCTAGTACACCTCGACGAAAGTCTTTCAGCAGTTATTATGTCTACTTTTTGCTCCAGGCGGGTCCGTGACCCGCGTCTTTGGGTGCCAGTGTAGCCACTGGCTAGCCGGGATAGAGAACGTTTGGTTTATCTCTTTCCGCCGTTTCATTCATCCCGCTTCTGCTCTTTGAGAACCAGTCAGCCCGTTCTTTACCGCCCATCCCCCGACCTGGAAAGGTCGGTTTCGGGCGAACGGGTCGCACCAACGGCTTGCACCCGACTGTCTATCGCCCGGATTATCAAAGGTTCTGCGCCTGCGAAGGCGTTGGTAAGTGGTAAGAGTTTTGCTGGCCTGGCAGCGGGTGAAGCCGAAGTGTTAGGGCGCTGAAAATAAATCGTGTACAGAAAAAATCAAAATGGAAACTCAACAATTACAGTTAAGCAATACCAAAACGCAAAACCTACGAGGTCTGGTGAAATCGTCTCTTGTTGCTGTTCTCACAGGTATCCTGTTGATGATGGTTGGTCCGACTCCCACACAGGCTACAACCTCGCTGGAATTGAAACAGGCCATCAGCGACTTTGTTGGAAATGTAGATAGACCGGTAGACGCGGCAGATATTGTTTCCTTCTTGGAAGCTTATGCCATCCCCCAATCGCTTCCCACCCCCACTTTTGGGCCGGCCGCCGTCTTCAACAATGGCCCTACATCTTTCCACATTGCTGCCGCTAAGCTGTCCACCAGTAAGTTTGTGGTGGCCTACCGGGATGTGGACAACTCCAATTACGGCACGGCTGTCGTGGGGGAAGTCTCCGGTACGAGCATTAGTTACGGCCCTGAATATGTCTTCAATAGCGCGGCCACCTCGTATGAATCGGTGGCTGCCCTATCTGCCAGTAAGTTCGTGGTGGTCTACCAGGATGTGGGCAACTCCAGTTACGGCACGGCTATCATAGGAGATGTTTCCGGTACGAACATTAGTTACGGTTCTGAATATGTCTTCAACAGCGCGACTACTTGGTATGAATCGGTGACTGCCCTTTCTAACAGTAAGTTCGTAGTGGTCTGCGCGGATGTGGGCAACTCCGGTTATGGCACAGCCGTCGTGGGGGAAGTCTCTGGCACGAGTATTAGTTACGGCTCTAAATATGCCTTCAATAGCGGAGCTAGTAATTATCTCACAGTCGATACTCTGTCCGCCAGCAAGTTTGTAGTAGCCTACCAGGATGCGTCTAACTCGCAGTATGGCACAGCCGTCGTGGGGGAAGTCTCTGGCACGAGTATTAGTTACGGCTCTGAATATGTCTTCAATAGCTCAAATAGTCAATCCACATCAGTTTCTGCCCTGTCTGCCAGCAAGTTTGTAGTGGCTTACCAGGATGTAGGTAACGCCAGCTACGGCACGGCTATCATAGGGGAAATATCCGGCACGAGCATTAGTTACGGCTCTGAATATGTCTTCAATAGTGCTATTACCAGGTTGTTCCACAGCGGCGGGATTAGCAAAATGTCGGCTGTCACTTTTGTGGTAGGGTATGAGAATTTGGCAAACAGCGATGGCCGGGTGATTGTCGGCACAGTGGCGGGTAACAGTATTAGTTTTGACAACCAGGTTTCTTACAATGTCGGCTCAAATTCCTTTGATGTTACTGTCTTGAGTCTGTCGGCGTCGGAATTTATTGTGGCCTGGGGCGATCAGAGCGATGGTACCAAAGGAAAGACAAAAGTAGGCCAAATCCCCGCCGTAAACCTTGGTCTGACCAAATCCGTCAGTCCGGCCACTGCCATACCTGGTCAGGTCATCACCTACACCCTGGCCTTCTCTAACAGCAGCGCTTTTACTGCTACCAATGTCGTTATTACCGACACAATGCCGGTCACCCTGACCAATATTAGCGTGATCAGCAGGGGGGTAGCCATCACCGATACAGGGATTACACCACCCTTTGCCTGGGATGTGCAGGATTTGACCCAGAATGAAACAGGCTATATCACCATTACGGGGAAAATCAGTTCGGCCCTGACCAGTGAAAGTCGCTTCACCAATACGGCAACAATCACCACCACGATTGTAGCAGACGTGAATACCACTAATAACAGCGATGAGGTGGCGGTAGATGTCATTCTCCTCCCGGATTTGGGGATAGACAAGATGGCGACTGACTCCCTCACAGACGGTACAACCACCATCACCTATACTATCACTATTAGCAACCACGGGAAAACCGGGGCCACGGGGGTGATTATTAGCGACACTCTGCCAGTAGGAACAACTTTTGTGGCCTCCGGCACCACTAACGGAAGTAGCTATAATCCCGCCAGTGGAATTTGGGATGTGGGAACTGTGGAGATCAGCACAAGCGTTATCCTGACGATTGTGGTTACCGACAACCTGCAGGTAGGTCAAACCATAACTAACATAGCTGCTCTCAGCGCCTCTACCCCACCTGACTCGAACGCCAGCAACAACTCTGATTCGGCCAGTGTTACCCGTTCCCTCCTCATCACGTACTTGCCGATTATCTTCAAAAATTTTTAGGGGCATATTACAAGGGTGTGTTGACATTTCGGATTATGTCACGCCCGGCGTGAGCGACCAAAAGGAGCGAAGAATCTCCTATTTCGCCTTGAATTTGTCCTCGTTACCGGAGATTCCTCGTCGTTTATGCCCTTTGGGTATTGCGCTCCTCGGAATGACATTCTTGGACAAATGTCAACACACCCTAGATAAAGCAAAGGCTTTGTGCTATACTGTACTTGATGGGTCGCTGTGGTGTTCATGATTCACTCCTTTTTTTGAAAATATTGACATTCACTTTTTAAGGAGCTTACACCCAGCGACCTTGATTCTCAAACCGGCCCCCCTCCATAGTATCTAAAAATCCGCTTAACCCGACTTGGAAAGCGGCACGGTTATTAAAGGTGCTGAGGCACACAAATAATTCGTAATTCGTCGTTCCGTCGCTGACCTTTCCAAGCAGGTTAAGCGGGGGCGTTGGACGGCCAAAAAAATTCACACCGGTCAGGAAATGAAATGGAGAAAACAAAAATAAGAGCGTTGATTTTAGATTATGGCGGGGTGATTAGTAAACCGCAAAATTCTAGAAATTTGAATAACATTCTTCAGCTCTTAAAACAAGACCCCGATGATTTTAAAGAAATATACCAAAACAAAAGAAAGAATTATGATAAGGGTCAAATATCAGGCCAGGAATATTGGATAAGTATCCTGCAACACTATGGCCTCGAACAGGACGATTCTAAAATCACCCGTCTTATTCAAGAGGATGTTAAGGGCTGGACAGAAATCAATGATTTGATGATACAGTTCGTAAAAGAAAGTAGGGGCAAGATTCACAAGCTGGCCATTATTTCTAATATGACCAGGGACACATTAGCATTTATGAGCAGGCATTTCCAATGGCTTGAGCTTTTTGATGAATTAATCTTTTCGTGTGAAATTGGAGAAAATAAACCAGACAGGAGGATTTATGAAGCTTGTCTCAGCAAGCTAGAAATCTTTCCCCATGAATGTCTCTTTGTGGATGATTCAGTCGAAAATGTAAACGGAGCGATGAAGTCCGGGATGAATGTGATCCATTTCAAATCCTTTCCTCAGTTTTTGCAGGAATTAGATGGAAAATTTTGTTTAAAATGAACTTTGGGCAGCACAACGGTAGCGATGCCACTCTAGCAAGGAGGCTTTACTATGTATATTAAAAATATATTCAAGCGGACAATGATACTGACCATCATTGTTTGTCTGCCAGCCCTGGTTGTTGTTCTGCTGGCTAACTCCGCCGCCCTGGCAGCCTCACCGCCCACGCCTACGCCTGCTCCCATCACCATCCAGGCTGATAACCCCGATCCACCTGCTAGCCCGGTCAAGCTTATCTTCATCCACCACTCCACCGGCGGCAACTGGCTGGCCGACCCCAACGTCGACCAGCCCTACGGCGGCCTGGGGATTGCTTTGCGGGACAACAACTATTTTGTCAGCGCCACCAACTACGATTGGGGGCCGGACGCCATTGGCAGCAACACCGATCTTGGCTATTGGTGGGACTGGTTCCGAGGCGGCAGCAGCGCCACTTATCTGGCCGCGTTGTACAACGAGTCCGGGCAGACTTTATACTCCCCTGGTGATTGGCGCTATTTTGGGGCCTGGTCTCGCCTGGCCACTGACCCCGGCGGCCAGAACAACATCATCATGTTCAAATCCTGCTTCCCCAACTCCAACCTGGCCGGCAACCCAACCGATCCCCCGACAACCGGCGACAATCCGCTGCGGAGCCAGGACGCCTGGTCAGAACATATGACGGTGGCCAACGCCAAGGGCATCTACAACGATATCCTGGTCTATTTTGCCAGCCGCCCGGACAAGTTGTTTGTTGTTATCACCGCGCCGCCGCTGGCCGCCGGTAGTACCACCCCCGCGCAGGCCGCCAACGCCCGAGCCTTCAACACCTGGCTGGTGCAAAACTGGTTAACCGAGGCCGGCTACACCGGCAACAACGTCGCCGTCTTCGACTACTATAACGTGCTAACCCACCCCGACAATCATCATCGTGGGTGTAAAACGCAAAAGATGGTAAATTTCATAATTTAGCCGGTGACAGAGGAGCAAGACCAAAAGTTAAGACGCTGT
>DAOUMU010000578.1:0-28639 GCA_034409055.1 Anaerolineae bacterium | reverse complement strand
TTACCAATCATTGATATCACTCAAAATATGGGGGGGGTTGGGGCGAAAACGTCCTTTTTATCTACATTATGGAAAGTAACTTCGATCAGCTAACCCCCGAAGGATTTCCGCCGTTGAGTACTAGGCATAGACCCGACCACGCCCACTACCCTCTATGCGGGCACATACGGCGGCGGCGTGTTCAAGAGTACCGATGGCAGCAGCAACTGGACGGCCAGCAACATTGGCTTAACCAGCCTGAATGTTCGAACCCTGGCCATAGACCTGACCACGCCTACTATCCTTTATGCGGGCACAGCCGACGGTGGCGTGTTCAAGAGCACCGATGGCAGCAGCACTTGGACGGCCAGCAACACCGGCTTAACCGACTTGAATGTTTTCGCCTTGGCCATAGACCCGAGTACGCTCACCACCCTCTATGCGGGCACATTCGGCGGCGGCGTGTTCAAGAGCACGAATGGCGGCAGCAACTGGACGGCCAGCAACACCGACTTAACCGACCTGTATGTTGGAGCCCTGGCCATAGACCCGACCACGCCCATCACCCTTTATGCGGGCACACGCTACGGCGGCGTGTTCAAGAGCACCAATGGCGGCAGCAACTGGACGGCCAGCAACACCGGCTTAACCAATCTGTATGTTCGAGTCCTGGCTATAGACCCGACCACGCCCACCACCCTCTATGCGGGCGCATTCGGCAGTGGCGTGTTCAAGAGCATCGATGGCGGCAGCAACTGGACGGTCAGCAACACCGGCTTAACCAGCACGTTAGTTCAAGCCCTGGCTATAGACCCGACCACGCCCATCACCCTCTATGCGGGCACATTCGGCTGCGGCGTGTTCAAGAGCACCGATGGCGGCAGCCACTGGACAGCCAGCAACACCGGCTTAACCAACACGCTAGTTCAAGCCCTGACCATCGACCCGATCACATCCACCACTCTCTATGCGGGCACATATGGCGGCGGCGTGTTCAAGAGCACCGATGGCGGCAGCAACTGGACGGCCAGCAACACCGGCTTAACCAACACGTATGTTTACGCCTTGGTCATCGACCCGACCACGTCCACAACCCTCTATGCGGGTACATATGGCGGCGGCGTGTTCAAGAGCACGAATGGCGGTAGCAACTGGATGACCAGCAATACCGGCTTAACCAACACGTATGTTCCAACCCTGGCCATCGACCCGGCCACACCCACCACCCTCTATGCGGGCACATTGGGCGGCGGCGTATTCAAGAGCACCGATGGCGGCAGCCACTGGACAGCCAGCAACACCGGCTTAACCAACACGTTTGTTCAAGCCCTAGCCATCGACCCGACCATGCCCACCACCCTTTATGCGGGCACAGCCGGCGGCGGCGTGTTCAAGAGCACGGATAGTAGCAGCCATTGGACGGCCGGCAACACTGGCTTAACCAACCTGTATGTTTCAGCCCTGGCCATAGACCCGAGCACACCCACCACCCTCTATACGGGTACATTCGGCGGCAGTACATTTGTCATTACCTGGACACCCGACCTGGCTCTGACCAAAAGCGTCACCCCCACCCAGGCCCGACCCGGCCAAACCATTACCTACACCCTGACCTTCTCCAACCCCGGCAGCGGTACCGCCACCGACGTGGTCATCACCGACATGGTGCCGGTCAGCCTGACTGTGCAGAGCATCATCAGCAGCGGGGTAAAAATCACCGATGTGACCACCATCCCGCCCAACTATACCTGGCGGGTGCAGGATTTGGCCAAGAACCAGACTGGCCTGATGATCATCACTGCCAAAATTAGTCCCTCGCTGGCGGCCGGGGTCTTTACCAACACGGCGGTCATCACCACCTCCGGTGATATCAATACCACCAACAACTGGGGCAAAGTGAGCCTCAACGTAACCGCCCCCTTCTACTACTTCCCGATAATTATGAAGCATGGGCCGTAAGGTAAGCCTTCAAGCACCAAAATCAAGAGTCCAAAGTGCACTTTGGACTCCGGCCGGATAGCCCCGGTGAAACGCTGACGGCTGATCTCTTATACCGTGCTAAGTAAAAAGACCTGGCGGGTTTTAGAAACCCGCCAGGTCTTTTTTGGGTGGCAACGACATCTCAAAACTCAATGGGTAAGGGCCGCCAGGTCTGCCCCCCGTCTAAGGAGCGATGGAGCACCGGCTCACCCTGTTTTCTTACATCCACAAGATTGGCATAAAGGGCCTGGCCGTTTGGACTCCAGCCCGAGGTCAGGACCGTGGCTTGCACCGTCTGGCCAAAGTCGTACATCGCTTCCCATTCAACTGCCTCGACATTGGGTAGGCCGGGTTGGCAACTGCGCCACAGTTGGCCACCGTTACGGTTCGTGGTCACATACAGGGTGCCGGTGGCGCCGTCCAGGGCGAAGCTGGTCTCAATGGGACTGTTATTGAGGGGGGTGGGCATAGCTTGCCACTGGCCGTTGGTTGTGCCTCGCCGTAGATAGCTGCCGTGATACTCCGGCCAAATGGTGGCATACAAAAGATCGGCCTGGCGAGGATCGGGTGTTACCTGAGCCACGCCGTTGGCATGGTTCAGATAGCGACTGGCCGGGGTCCAGTTCTGGCCGCCGTCGTTGCTATGGAGCACCGGCACGGCGGTCGGACCGGCCGGTTGCGCACTCCAGACCGTCTCCGGCTGGCCGTAGGGCAGGCTGACCATTCCGGTTTCCTGGGACGAAATGAGGCGCCATTGGCCGTCGAGCCAGCGATAGAGCCCCTGGCAACTGCTGGCATAGAGCGCGTCGGGGGTGGCGTATTCCAGGTTGATATTGTGCAGGCAGGCCGGTTCCACCGGCAGCCCCCCGGAGAAGGGAGCCCAATGTTCACCGAAATCGTCACTGACGAGCAATGTGGTGGCTTCGCCCTCGTCGGTTAAGGCATACAGGCGACCCGGTTGGCCCGGTCCAACCAGCAAGGTCCGCACGGCCAGGTTGTCGTTGGGGTCAACCGCTGTGCTGATGATGGACAGGGTGTCGTCAAATCTGCTGACCCCGCCTGAGGTGGCAAACCATTTGTGTCCGGCCTGGTCGAGGGCAATGTCACGCACCTCGTTACCGGCCAGGTTGTCCCTGGTGGTGTAGGTGGCGGACATACAACCGTAAAACTTGCTATTGTTAGTCCAGATGTTTCCAGATTTATCGCTGGCCAGGGTATGAACGTTGTTGCTAATCAGGCCATCATCCGTGGTATAGGTCGTCCAGGTTTGCCCATCAAACCGGCTGACCCCGGCCCCGGTGCCAAACAAAACATCTCCGGTCTCACTGATAGAGATAGCATAAACCTGGTTGCTAGCCAGCCCATCTTCAGTGGTATAGGTGATCCACTCTTGCCCGTCAAATCGGCTCACCCCTTTTCTCAGGACATAACCGATCCAGGTTGAAGCACTGATCCAGACGTTGCCGGTTTTATCAACGGCCAGGGCTTTGATGTCATTACCGACCAGGCCATCGTCCCGGTTATAGCTGGTCCATTTTTGACCATCAAATTTGCTCAGACCGTTATATTTGGTGCCAACCCAGACGTGATCGTGCTTATCAACGGCAATGACGATAATCCGATCACCGACCAGACTATCGGCTGCCTTATAAGTCCGCCAGGTTTGGCCATCAAAGACACTGACCCCATCTTGCTCAGTACCCACCCAAAGATCACCGGCCCGGCTAATGGCCATAGCCGTCACTTTATTGTCCACCAGGCCATCTGCAGTGGTGTAAGTGCGCCAATGCTGGCCGTCAAACCTACTGACCCCCTGGCTGGTCCCGGCCCAAATATGCCCGCTGGTTTCGTCAACGACGATCACGCGAACGTCGTTGCTGGCCGGACCATCGTTGGTCAGGTAAGTGGTCCAGGTTTGACCATCAAACCGGCTCAAGCCGTGACCGGTGCCAAACCACATGTGGCCGGCCTCATCAACGACAATGGCCCGCACGCTGTCATCGGCTAAACCATCACCGGCAGTATAGGTGGTCCAAGTTTGGCCGTCAAACTGGCTGAGGCCGTGCTCCGTGCCAACCCAGACGTTGCCTGTTTCATCGACGGCCATGGCGATGTACCGGCTATACCCCAGGCCACCTTCGGGCGTGTAAGTGGCCCAGGTCTGGCCATCGAATTTACTGAGACCATACTCGCTAACAAACCATTTGTGCCCGGTCCGGTCGATGGCGATGGCATTGATCCAATTGCTGACCAAACCGTCGTCGGTGTTATAGGTGGTCCAGGTTTGACCATCAAACCGGCTGACCCCATATCTACCCATTGAGAACCACATGTGGCCGGCCTCATCGATGGCGATGTCCAGAACATCTTTATAGACCAGGCCATCTTCGGCGGTGTAATTGGTCCACGTCTGGCCGTCAAACTGGCTCACCCCCCGTCCGGTGGCAAACCACTTGTGGCCGGCCTGGTCGACGGCGATGGCCCGGACCCGATTGCTGACCAAACCGTCCTGGACGGTATAAGTGGTCCAGGTTTGACCGTCAAACTTACTGACCCCCTGGCCGGTGCCGAACCACTTATCTCCGGCCTGGTCAACGGCCACAGCATAAACGTTGTTGTTGACCAGGCCATCGTTGGTCAGATACTTAACGTAGCTCCCATCGGTGCGGTTCCAGCGGACTACACCCCCACAGGTAGCAGCCCAGACATAATCACCTTCGATAGCTAAATCACGTACACAGTTTGAGTTGGTGTAAGTTTGCCAGGCCTCATCACTTTGGGCGATGGCCGCTGGCCCGGTTATGAGCCAGGAAAAGAGAATAGTAATCATCATGGTCAGAAATAGTTTTGCTTTCATTTTTTTACTCCTTGACTGAGAATTGAATGTAACGGTAAAAAACTGATTTTTAATTGTCGCTTAAGTTTTCCAAGAACAGTTGCGCAACGTTATTCACATTCTCAGTCTAACGGATTCGGGGTCGAAGTGTTAGACCTATTTCTGACCGAAGCTTGACCATTAGCCACCCCGTCTTTACCGGCCCCAGCCCAGGACCTCAAGTTGGACATATCATTCAGAACCACGGATCGACAGGAAACCACGGATTTTGGCATCTTTTATCCGCGTTTTCCTGCTAATCAGCGGTTCTTATGGCCACAGCAACATTGACCTCAACTCAAATTAAACACACCCAAATTATGTCATAGAAATTTTTTTGTAGACCCCGCATCCCCATGCGGGGTCGGGCATAGGGATGCCCTCTCTACAGAGAGATAAATTTTTAGAGCAACTTGCCCTGCATTTTGTAACGAGACTGTAACTTCTCTATAGCCAAAAATATGCTATGATAATGACACCATGTTCACCTTACCAGCGACGGTTAAACGTCAATCTAGAGTCAGCATTTCGTCACAAGTCTGTCCAGTCAAATCGATCAGATGATGATATAGTCCATACCAGATCAGGAGATTACTATGAACATGAACGAATGGATGCTGTGCGACCCCCATGATCACATTATGGCCAATACCTGGCGTTTGATATTTGAACGCCAATCCCGGCCCGCGGCCAATAACTCCTCACCCCAACCCATCACCGATTTTACCGAGCTGGAACAACTTCTACTCCAGTACCGGCTCATCGGCCTGACCCTGGCCGATTACAACAACAGCCAACGTCGCTCGAACTGATTGCTCCGTAGGAACTCGTGGGTTATACAGTGCCTTGGATGGCCCCCCCAGCCCCCCAGGCGGCTTAGAACCTATCAAGTGGCTACTGGCCTGGGGCACTTACTCTTCAACGCCAGCTTTTTCGGTGGGGACAACCGGCTGGGGTGACTTTTTTCCGTCCTGGCTGGGCTGACTGAGAGCGGGATCATCTTGGGGCGGGCTTGAACGCTCCGTTTTGCGTTTGCGGGCTCTCTTTTTCCGGCGACCTTGGATCACGGCTTGAATTTTATCATCTTCTTCGGCCTGCTCGGCATAATAATTGGCAGCCTGATTGGTCTGGCGTTGGCGCAGGGCCATGACGGCCACTGCCCGCAAATCATCCAGCGTGACCTCAAGACGATTGTCTGCGGCTGCATGGGCCCGACTGGCCTCAAATAGGGTCATCTCAGCCCGATGGCTATCGATCTTTAACTGCTCAACCCAGCGTAAGCCCTCGGCCTGGACTTTCTCGGCAAAGGTTACTTTGGGCAAGCGTTTTTTGGCTTCGGCAATCTCCAGAGCAGCGGCCTCCGTTTCTGCCGTCCAATCCGTCACAAATTTATAAGGCTTATTTCTATAGGCCATAGCCCGGCGGTAAATTTCCAGCCGTTCGTCCGGGTCGGTCGCCCCCCGAACCAGCACCCGCAAACCAAACCGATCTTGAATCTGGGGTCGGAGTTGGCCTTCCTCCGGATTCATGGAGCCGACCAGGGTCAGACGAGCCCGATACGTGGCCGAGGCCGGTCCCCGGCGGACCGTATATTGGCCCTGGGCCGCCGCATCCAGGATGGCGTCTATGATGGTCCCATCCAGCAAATTGACTTCGTCAATATAGAGCAGATTCTGATCGGCTTGAGAAAGAATACCCCGCTCCAGCAAAACCCGTTTCTGTTCCAGGGCGACCCGCTCGCTAATCCCACCGACCACGTCTTCCAGGCGAGCGTTTAAGGGTAACTCGACCAGGCGCATTTTCTGAGGGGCGGTAATGGAGTCTCCCATGCCCAACTTGTGGGCACACTCTTTACAGATGCCATCCAGGCCAAAATTATAAAGGTCTTCCGGTTCACAGCCATATTCGCAGGTACTGCGCTCAACCACGGGCATTAAATCTACCAACCCCCGCACGGCCGTGGTTTTGGCCGTACCCCGCGCCCCGACCAACAACACCCCGCCTACCTCTCGATTAATCAAGGCCAGAATCAAGGCCAGCTTCATCTCCGCCTGGCCCACAACGGCCAAAAAAGGGAAGCGCAGTTCGCTGGCCAGGCCCCGATCATATTGGTGCTTGGCGGCTGATTTAATCAGCGCTATGGCCGGGCCACTGGAATAGAGGATATCCAACAGTTGTGATTTACGTTTGGCCATGATTATTCCGGTTTGGGTGGAATTTTTAAGACCTGGCCGGGATGGATACGGCCTGGTTCGCTCAGAATATCCCGGTTGGCTTCAAAAATGATCCGCCATAGATGAGACTGGCCGTACATCTGCCGGGCGATCAGGGACAGGGTATCGCCGGGCTGGACGGTATAGGTCCGCCAGGTTTCCTCCGGCGGCGGTTCAGACGGGGGTTCCTCGGAGATCTTTAGAAAGCGGCGATCGGTTTGCACCAATTCATCCAGCGTCGCCTGGGCAGTTTGGGGTTCACCGGCGATGCGCTGGACCAGTGCAGCGCCCGCACTGCGCAACCGGGCCAACTGGCTGTCGCTGATCTCCTCTTGATTACCGACCGCCGTGACATATTTCCAGCGGCCCCTGGCTTCGTCAACGGCAAAGCTGACATCCGGCTGAAACCGCCAGATGTAGGCCATGGCCGCATCCAAATATTTATCGGTATCAGGCAGCAGGAGAACGTGCTCGCCAGGGTTAACCTCAAGCGGTATCTCCGGTTCTGGGCCGGGTTCGGCCTCATCAGCCGCCCGGATTCGGGCCCGTAATTGGGCCGGGTCCAGATTATGACCGGGGCAGATGGTGCTGTTTCCGGCTAACTCTCGATGGGCGCGTACGTTTTCGACCGGCACATCGTATTTTCGGCGCAGGTGTTGAATGAGCGCCAGCAACGACTGCATCTGGGCCTCGGTGGGACTGGTATACTGATTGGGGATCATGTGCGTATGGCCATCGGCATCCCGGTAGGTCCGATTTTCGCTAAACCAGCCGGCCAGGCAAATGGCCAGGTAATGATTGTTCCAGTATTGGCCGTATTCCAGGCCTTCTGAATTGTCCGGGTCTTTAAAGCCGGCGTGATAAGCGGAGATCTTGTCATCCAGGGCATACTCAATTTGACCATTACCGGTAATGACGTAGTTGTAGCCCCCGTGGGCCCAACCACGGGTATTGACGTGATAGTCAAAGAAGCTCTGGGCGTTACCGATGGGCGCCCCGCTGGTCCGGTCGGCCGTGGCCGAGTGATGCACGGCAATTCCCAAAATCTGGCCGTTACGCTGCCAATCTTTGTAATTTTCGTAATTGGGCATCTCCGCCCGCACGTCTTTGATATTCAGATTCATACCAGCCACCCCATCTCAAGTTTGTGATTATATCTATTTTACATAGTTTCGTAACAATCCACAATTTCCCCAAAATACAACGTGTGATAATCCTCTTTCGGGTAGATGGCTGCCTCATATTCTTTATCGAGGTAAGCCGGATCCATGGCAGATTTATAGACGATTTGACATTCATAATGGAGACCGGGTATCTCGATGATGGGCGTGACAACTTTCTGACTGGCCGCGACTTGAAGATTGCACGCTTTGAATTTGTCGCATTCCCGCCCGGACCTTGTGCCGCAGAAGGTAAGTTCCTCTTCCATACTCTCTGAGGGAATCGACACGGTGAAATCAGCCGCCGTTTCAATGAGGGTGAAGGTGTACCGGCTAAAACGCACCGCCACCATCATCATCGGTTTTCTCCAGACATAACCGATCGTGGCCCAACCGATGGTCATAGTATTGAGGACTTCACCCGATTTTACCGTGAGGAATGCGCCCTCTGTGATCTGAGTCATGGCCCTGTCGGCCACAGCCATGTAATCAACTCTTTTCATTGAAGGGTCCTTTCTGGTATTCACCATTCACATAACTTAGACAACTTCTATGCTCCGAGAGGCAGAGTTTTTAACTACTTTCCCTTAGTAGTGAATTATACCACTAATTTGGATTTTTAACATAGTCTCTCGGCGGTCATCTGACCGGGAAGGAGCCAACCCAACCTAAAGCGGGCTGTCTACGACAGACAGCCCGCTTTAAGCTTGAGTCTATGACCAGAAGAGGTAGAGATACCTATTCCTCTTTACCTCTAATCATGCCGAGCAGCACAAAGACCCCCAACAAGGCTGCGCCGCTCAAAGCAATGTTGACAATGAGCAAAGTAATGATCAGGCCTTCATTCATAATAAATATTTCTCCTCTTTGATGGCAAAATAGCTGTCAAATTTAAGGGGCATACGCTACCAAGATACTTGACCATATTATACGCATCCGGTTTTATGTGTCAACGCACCGGCTCCTTTGTCAGTAATTCCGAATTTGGGTATGGCGGGGCGAGGCAGATCGGATTGAAGTTCTCGGTGGTGCAAAATAACCTACTCCTCCCTACTCCCCAGCTAAAGCCCTAATTAAAGGCCAAACTTCCCTCTGAACGGAAAATCGCTTATAATAGAGCCGCCATATAATCAGATTGCCACCCAATTGTTTACAAAACAGATAACTACCTACCATGTCATTCTGAACAGGTGAAGAATCCCCAAGGTTTTGGTAAATACCCAAGGGGCACAGGGTAGACCTCTTTTGGGCCAACGTTTCGGAGATTCCTCGTCGTTTATGCCCTTTGGGTACTGCGCTCCTCGGAATGACATGAGGGTAGGCAGTTACCAAAACAGAACATATAAGGAGGGAGACCAACGATGCCTCAACTCAAAGCATACCACCGCCCATCCAGCGTGGACCAGGTGTTGCAATTACTATCACGTCCCGGTATCCATACGGCCGTTGTTGCTGGGGGAACTTATATCACCGCCCATATGCCTGACACGGTCGATGAAGTGGTTGATTTGCAGGCTGTGGCCGACCTGGATAAGGTCAGCTTCACCGGCACAGGCCTGAACCTGGGAGCGATGGTACGCTTGCAAACCATCGTCGATGATGAGCGAGCCCCGGCCCTATTACGCCAGGCAGCGTGGTGGGAAGGTCCCAATACTTTCCGTAACGCCGCTACGGTGGGGGGAATTATCGCCCACCCTGACAAAGCAAGCGAGTTCCTGGCCGCCCTCCTGGTTTTTGATGCCGAAGTCCAAGTCCAATCAATCAACGGCAGCAAGCAGATCCCGCTGACCAACTTTCTACGCGACGTACCGACTGCCTTGAGCAGCGGCATTGTCACGACTGTGTCCTTAGACACGATGGGGAAAACGGCCAGTGACCGGGTGGCTCGTACGCCTGCCGATAAACCAATCGTGGCCGCTCTGGCCCGTCTGGACGACGACGGCGAAGTACGGCTGGCCCTGTGTGGAGTCGATAATACGCCGGTGTTAGTTACTCCTGATAATGTCAAGGCCGCTGTCAAGCCACCCAGTGACTTTCGCGGTTCGGCCGAATACCGCCGGCAAATGGCCGCCACCCTGGCCAGACGAGTCCTCAGTCAGATATCCTGAAACATACCAACAAGCTGCTCCCCTGTAACTAAGAGCCATAGGAGAAAATCAATGGAGATCAATGTAACCATCAATGGTGAGGAAAAAACTTTCACCTGCGCGCCGGGGGAAACGTTAATGAAAGTGCTGCGACGCGAAGGCTACCATAGTGTTCGTTACGGCAGCGATACCGGCGAAACCGGTGCAGCGGCCGTATTGGTTGATGGTCGCCTGGTAAGCACCGAGGTTATGCTGGCCGCCCAGGCCGACGGCCATACCATTGAAACCGTCGAGGGTATGGCTCAGGGCATTAACTTGCATCCCATTCAACAGGCATTTATTCGCACCGGGGCCATTCAATCCGGCTACTCAACCCCGGCGATGATCCTGGCTGCCAAAGCCTTGTTGGAGAAAAACCCCAACCCCACCGAGGCCCAGGTCCGTGATGCCCTATCCGGTATTCTGGACCGGGAAACTGGCTATGTTAAACCGGTCCAGGCGGTGCTGGAAGCAGCAGCTATTCTGCGCGGCGAAGAGCCAACCGCGGTTGAACCCAACGTCGTCACTCCCATCATCCTGCCCGGTCAAGATTTTGGTGACCTGTTCCGGGGCGGTCCTGACGAGGCCGGCCCAGACATCACGCCCGAAACGACCCCGCCCCCTACCCCCGGAAGCGGGACAGAGGGAGGAGTACAAACCAAACGCATTACCCTGCCCAAATTTGTGGTCGCCCCAGAAGCGCCGGCCCTAAAGGTGGTCGGCAAGTCCGAAACGAAGGTGGACGCCATTAAATTGGCCAAAGGTAATCCGGCTTTTGTCGATGATTTTGAAATGCGGGGGTTGCTCTACGCCAAGCTCCTGACCAGCCCCCATGCCCACGCCCGTATTCTTGATATTGACGACAGTGAGGCCCGGGTCCTACCCGGCGTGCACGCCGTCATTCATTATAAAAACATTCCCCGGGTTCGCTATGCCTCCGGTGGCCAATCCTACCCCAACCCACCTCCCTACGACCAGGTCAGCTTCGACAACAAAGTGCGCTACGTGGGTGACCGGGTGGCGGCGGTCGCCGCCGAATCGGTTGAGATTGCTGCAGAGGCCGTCAAACGGATTAAAGTGCAATACGAGGTTCTGCCGGCCGTTTTCGACGAAAATGAGGCCATCCTGGAGGGCGCTCCGGTCATCCACGACGAGCCGGAGATGGAGGGGGCTTACGACCCGGCCCACAACATCAGCCACTACATTGAGGCCGAGACAGGTGATGTAGAGCAGGGCTTTGCCGAAGCAGACCAGGTTTTTGAGCACCGATACTACGTTCATCAGGTTCAGCAATGCCCCCTTGAGACGCACATTGCCATCAGCTACTGGGACTCTGACGAGCGTCTGGTCATTCGCACCTCCACCCAGGTGCCGTTCCACGTCCGACGTATGGTAGCCCCCCTGCTGGGTCTGCCGGTCAGGCGTATCCGGGTAATCAAACCTCGCATTGGCGGTGGCTTTGGGGCGAAGCAGGAGATGCTGATTGAAGATATTGTCGGACACCTGACCATTGCCACCGGCAAACCGGTCCGCCTGGAATTGACTCGGGCCGAAGAGTTTATATCCAGCCGCACCCGTCATCCCCAGACTATTATCTTTAAAACCGGCCTTAAAAACGACGGCAGCCTGGTGGCTCAGAAAATGACCGTGATCGGTAATACCGGCCCTTACGCCACCCACGGTCTGACCGTCCAGACGGTCACCGGGCTACGGGGTCTGAGCACTTACAACTGTCCTAATAAACGTTTTGAGTGCAAGGTCGTCTATACCAACATTCCGGTATCCGGCGCTTATCGAGGCTACGGTGCGCCCCAGGCTCTTTTTGCCCTGGAAAGCCACATGGAAGAGATTGCTGAGGCCATCGGCATGGACGTGATTGAATTCAAGCGCAAAAACTGGGTCCAGGTTGGGGATGCCATGGACATTGCCCCCCAACTGGGCGAGGGTGAGGCCACCATAGAGTCGGCCCCGGTCATTAACTCCAGCGGCTTAAACGAGTGCATTGCCCAGGGTATGCAGGCCATCGATTGGAACCGTCGCTACGAACCCGGCTGGAATGTGGTGCCGGGTCAACCTCACCTGCGACGTGGCCTGGGCATGGCCGTTTGCATGCACGGTACGGCCATTCCCGGCCTGGATATGGGAGGAGCCAGCATCAAAATCAACGACGACGGCTCATTTAACGTGTTGGTGGGGGCCACCGATTTGGGGACCGGTTCGGATACCGCCCTGGCCCAGATTGCCGCCGAGGTCCTGGGGGTGCCGGTCGAAGATATTATTATGTATTCCAGCGATACCGATATGACCCCCTTTGATACCGGCGCTTATGCTTCCAGCACCACCTACATCTCCGGCACTGCCGTTAAAAAGGCAGCCGAACAGGTCCGGGAACAGATCAAAGAGCGAGCCGGCCTGATGCTGGGCCTGGCCGATTGGAGCGGCGTCACCCCCAGCGACCGCCGGGCCTACGCCCCCGATGGTCGCTCGGTCACCCTGGAAGAGATTGCCCTGCACTCTCTACACCAGGATCAGCAACGGCAAATTATGGCCACCGCCTCTTTCGTGTCGCCTGACTCCCCGCCGCCATTTGCCGGCCAATTCGTCGAGGTCGAGGTGGATATAGAAACCGGCCAGGTTACGGTTAAAAAGCTGGTCATGGCCGTCGATTGTGGGGTAGCTATCAATCCCATCACCGCCAGCGGCCAGGTGGAGGGCGGCATGACCCAGGCCCTGGGCTATGCCCACTGCGAAGAGATGGCCTACGACGACAAGGGCCGCATGGTCAACCCGGCCTTTGGTCCCTACAAAATCTACCGGGCCGACGAGATGCCGGAGATGGAAGTCATCCTGGTACAAACGGTCGAACCCAGCGGACCTTTCGGGGCCAAAGCCATCGCCGAAATCCCCAAAGATGGCCTAGCCCCGGCCCTGGCCAATGCCGTTTACAACGCCACCGGTGTCCGCATTCGCCGCATCCCCTTCACCCCCGAGCGGGTGTGGACGGCCTTGCAGGAGCAGTAGATTGTTGTATACCTATTAAGGATAGAAAAAGCCGAACCATATTTCAGGCTGCCTCGTTTTCACGGATTTGCTGCTCGATTTCAGCCATATGTGAGCGAGCATAAGCCCAGGCATTTGCTAAATCTTTCGTGCGTAGCGTCGGATAGGCCCGTAACAAATCTGCTTCACTATATACCCTTCGACCGACGTTACAATCGTTTAACCGGTGAATGAAAAGCTACTCGCAGCATTGCCGGCAAATCGGTCAACAGTTTGCCCAGGCCCACCACGACCGTGAAGAACTCAAGCCGGCCCAGGAACATGGCCACGGTTTCTGTCCATAATACGCCCGAGGGAGCATCTGCGGCGGTGACCCCCACGGAAACGCCGACCGTGCTGAGAGCACTGGCAAACTCAAAAAAACTGTCTCTAATGGAATAGCCATAAGCAATGAGAATGCCGCTACCAAGGGCGAAAATCACCAGGTAGAGGAACACGAACAGGCTGGTCTGGCGCAGGTGGCGATCGCTGAGGAATTGTCGCTGTTCTCCCTGCCACACATCCGGTTCGGTCACCACCCTGCGCGGCAGAAACATCCGCCGGAACTCCCAGACTAACCCCTTATACAAGACGTAGATGCGGTATTGCTTAATCCCCCCGGCCGTAGAACCGGTACCACCCCCAATGAGCATAAGCATAACATGCACCAGCCAGCCAAGGCTATTCCATTCCCGGTAATCGACGGTGGAAAAACCGGTGGTCGATAATCCCGTCACCGTCTCAAAAACCGCAACCCGGATCGCTTTTTGCAGGGCAGGATAGAGGCCAAGCGTCACCCCCAAAAACAACACCCCTCCTCCGAGCAAGATCAGCAGCGCCGATAACCGAACCTCGCCGTTGCGAACCACTGCCTTGAAATTTCGCTGGAGCAAGGTGTAGGCCGTTAAAAAATTCAAAGTTCCCAGGAGCATCAGCACAATGATCACCGCCTCGATGAGGGGGCTATCCCAATAGCCGATCGACTCGGCCCGGGTGGAAAAACCACCGGTGGATAGGGCCGCAAAGGCATGGTTGATAGCGTCGAACCAGCTCATACCGGCCAGACGCAAAGCCAGGATACCGATCACCACGTAGCCGGCATACATAGTCAGCACCAGCTTAGCCGACCGTCGTACATTCGGCAAGAGCTGTTCACCGCGCCCCTCGGCGATGGTTAGACCGGGCCCCACCGGTCCGGCCAGGGCACTGAGCATGATAATGGCCAGGCCGGCCCCCCCGGCCAACTGAATGACGCTGCGATAAAATAGAACTAAGGGCGATGCCTGGCGAACATCGACCACAGACAAACCGGCCGTGGTCCAGCCGCTGGTGGCTTCAAAAACCGCCTGAGTAAAATTCAATCCGCTGGCCGCGACAAAAGGAATCGCCCCGACCAGAATAGCCAGCAGCCAGGCCAGCACAATAATAACCGCCCCTTCCTGCTTGGTCAGGCTGACGCTTGGGCGAGGGGTTAGCAGACGCCAGAGCGCCCCGCCGGGCAGGATCAGGATCAGACCGGGCAAGAGGAAAGCCCAGGCTACAGCCACTTCCTGGTGATAGACTATGAGGAGCAGGAGAGGGGAGAGGATTAAGAGGCCGATAATCAGGCTAATCAGGCCCGTATAACCGACAATCGCTTTATAGCGTTGGTCCAGAAATTCAGAATAGCGCACCGGAACTGTTTATGCCTCTTCACCGACTAAGATACGGAGAACTGCTCCGTAGTTTTCAGGCAGCGTAATCAGAATCAAACGATCGCCCACCTGCAACCGGCTTGAACCTTGGGGCACAATCACCTGGCCCTCCCGAATAATACAGGCCACCAGACTATCCCCCGGTAAGTTTAGCTCCTGCAGACTTTTATCGGCCGCGGGTGCCCCTTCACGCAAGGCCAATTCGGTCACATTGACCCGCCCCTCGGCCACCGGAATCAGGTTGGTAATGTCTTCAAAACCGGCCTGTTCTTCGATCAGGATGGCAATAATTCGGGTGGCCGAGAAGGCCACCGTTACGCCCAGTTGGCAAAAGATTTCTTCATTTTCCGGGTCATTGACCAGGGCAATGGTCCGGGGCACTCCGTACATTTGCCGGGCAATCTGGCAGGCCACCAGATTATCCGGATCGTGAGGAGTTAAAGACAGCACCACATCGGCCCGACGCGCCCCGGCTTCCTCGAGCACAGCCGGATCGCTGCCCTCACCCAGAATCACGGTGGCCCTGATCTGGCGAGACAGCATTTTAGCTTCAGCCGGGTCTCGATTGACAATGGTCAGATGATATCCCTTGCTGATAAATTGCTTGGCCAGAAAATAAACCGTCTTACCGCCGCCAATCAGGATCACTCTCATCTTTCTTACGCTCCCTCAGACGGGGCTTGCAAATCTTGCAGAAAAGCTTCGGCCAAGAGCTTGGTCGAGCTAATCGTTTCGATGCCAAACTGGCGATAAACCGTCTCCCGGGCCGGATTAAAAATGCGGGCCATGACTTTGGGTACCTTGAAAACGGTTTTGGCCACCTGGGCCACCATCAGGTTCACATTATCACGCTCAGTCGTGGCCAGCAAGCAGTCGGCCTTATCGGTCTTGGCACTCCGCAGGACAGCCAGTTCCGTGGCATCACCCGTAACCTGGAAGCCACTAAATTCGGTCGAAAGATTATCAAAAGCGGCCTCGTTCCAGTCAATGACCACCACACTGCTGCCCAGGCTACTCAAGCGATTGGCCAGCATCGAGCCCAACCGGCCACAGCCAACAATGACGATATATTGATAGGGAAGCATATGAAAACTAACCTAGATTGATTTTAGTCCGGTCTTGGGGCGCTTTTTTAGGCCGTCTCAGGTTCTGCCAGGCCGGTTCGTAGGTCGGGTCAAGGTCCAGGGCCACGCGGTAGTTTTTCATGGCCTCCACCGAGTCCCCCTCAATCTCATGTAACGCACCGATCAGGTTGAAGGCCTCCGGTCGTGAGGGATCGATCCCAATAGCCTGCCTGGCGTGCTCCATGGCGGCCTCAAAGTGCCGGCCACTCATACAACGTTTGACCAGGGCCAGATGGGTATCGTAGTCCGAGGCCTGGGCCGCTTCGATCTTGTCCCGATCAATCACCTGGGTAACGATGTCTCGCAGTTCCTGGGGCGCAAATGGCTTCTGAATGAAATCAACGGCCCCCAACTTAATGGCTTCGACCGCATTTTCAATCGTCCCGTGAGCCGAGAGAATGATGACCCGAATATCCGGGCGTAGTTTAACCACCTGCCGCAAAACCTCCATGCCATCCATACCCGGCATTCTGAGGTCCAACAGGATCAGGCCAAATGCCTGCTCTTTTAATTTCTGGAGGGCCTCCTCGCCATTAACGGCCGAGCTTATCTCATACCCCAAAGGTTCCAGCGCCCGGGTCACCGTCAGCCGGATATTTTTCTCATCATCGACAATTAGTATTCCCGGATCAGGCATATTCATTTTCTCCTTTCAACTGATTGGGACGGGTGTTGGCCACAATTGGTAAGGTAAAGGTAAAGGTGCTGCCCTGCCCTGGTTTAGAGTCAACCCAGATAGTACCGCCATGTGCCTTGACAATCTCCTTACAAATAGCCAGCCCCAAACCACTCCCACCCACTGCTTTGTCGCTCTTGACCTGGACAAATTTATCAAAAATTTTTGATTGGTATTCCAGGGGAATGCCGATTCCATCATCAGCTACAGATACATACATAAAATCACCCACCGGCCTGGCCGAGACCCGAACGTGACCGCCCGGATTCGTATAGCGGATGGCATTGGCCATCAGATTGGTTAAAACCCAGGTCATTTTATTTGGACCGGCTCTCACATGCGGTAAGTCATCCGGTATCTGCTGGCTTAGCTCAATTCCTTTCTCCTCAGCTTGCGAAGCCAATACGGAGATGGCTCTGTTGGCCAGGAATGAAACGCTGACCGACTCAAATTCGATCTCCATCCGGCCCGCCTCGATTTTTGAGAGATCAAGGAGATTGTTCACCAGGGCCTGCAGGCGCTGGACATCTTCCTGGGCCGCCTGCAATAGTTCCTGATCCCTCTCCGATAGTGCCTGGACCGCATCTTCCATCAGCAAGCCAATACTCATAGCAATGCTGGTCAAAGGTGTCCGTAGTTCATGGGAGGCGGTGATGACAAACTCGCTCTTGAGGCGATCCAACTCCTTCAACTTGGTTACATCCTGTAATAAAAGAACCACTCCCAGCATCTGATCTTGTTCAGTTTTAACCGGGGTAATTGAAAAATGGTAATACAGGGTCTGATCACCGTTCCTAATGGCAAAGGTTGAGCCTCCCTCGTCGATCTGCGGTGGCTGGCCGGTTTCGGCCACGGTTTTCATGTACTCATAAAGCTCCCGGTTTTCAACGACATCGAAGAAGTGCTTACCCTGGGCCTGATCCAGTTCGGTCCTCAGAATGCGGGCCGCCATCGGATTGATGGCGATGATCTTGAACGTATCATCAACCACAATCAGGCCATCGGTGATACTACGAATGACGGCCTCGCTCCGTCGTTTCTCGGTCAACATCTGGCTCACATTAAGCTCGTGAAAAACCTTGAGCTTACGGCTCATAGTCATGATTTCCCGGGCCAGACGGCTCAACTCATCATTGGATTTGGCCGTAATGGTCACGTCGTAATCACCTTCGGCAATCCGTTCGGTGGCCTGCGTCATCTCCTTGAGCGGGTGCACCAAAATGTTAGAGAGCAGCAGACTGAAAATTAACCCCAGACTGGCCACGCCCAGGCCAAGGATTGTCATCGACCAGATGGCCCGCACCGAAACAGTCTGGGCCCGCTCTGAAGCCGACAGCATGACCTGCTGATTGGCTTCCCGCAAAACGATACAGGTATCGCGCACCAGTTTAAACTTGGGCAGCACCGTTTCATGATAGTAGCTTGATGCCTCCGGCGACTCTATCAATCGAATCTCTGACAGTCGCGCAGAAGTCTCCATGAAGGCCAGATACTCCTCCTCGATGGTTTTCAACGTCTGTTCTTCACCCTCAAAGGTAATATTGTCTTTGGCCCGACTGAGCCATTGCAAAAATTCAACCTCATTCGCCCGGAACTGCTCCGTACCCTCATCTTGATAACCCTGCATAAGCAATAAGAGGCCACTGTCCTGTCGCTCCAAGGCATTAATCATGTTCTCCGCTGCCAGAATACTGCGGTAATTTTCCTGCAAGATCGCTTCACTGGCCCTCCCCAATTGGTACAGGTTGATCACCGCCCAGACACAGACGATAACCACCAGGCCCAGAACAAGCCCATACCCGGCCAGTATTTTCCTTCTCAGTTCCACCTAAACATTCCTTCTGGATTTCAACCCCGATTTATGACGTTAAGGCCATTCTAGGCCCATTGTTTCCTCCCGTCAATTAATTGACCTGCTCTATGGGCCATGCTAGAATCGAATTGAACAAGAGAGGAAATCACCAGTGTTTCACTACAGACAAGTTCGTCAACACCATCTCGAGCGCGTTAGAAAACCATCACCGGCCCGAGGCTCAAAAATATTGGTGCTCGGTTTTGCCCTGATCATCCTGACCGGCACCATGCTGCTGACCTTGCCGGTCGCTACCCAAACCCCCGGCCGGCTTACCTGGCTTGAAGCCCTGTTTACAGCCACCTCGGCCACCACGGTCACCGGCCTGGTCGTGGTTGGGACCGAACCGACCTTTTCCACCTTTGGCGAAATTGTGATTCTCTTTTTGATCCAGGTGGGTGGGGTTGGCTTTATCACCCTGTCGGTGGTGCTGTTCAGATTGATTGGACGACGGGTGACCATTTACGAGCGAACTTTGCTACGCCAAACCCTGGGCGTTGAGGCCAGTAAAGGGGTGGTTCAGCTCACCTTGACCGTTTTGCTCATTACGGTGGTCATTGAACTGATTGGGGCTGTTTTTATGTTTACCCAGTGGGTCCAGGTTATGAGTTGGCAGAAGGCCGCTTATTATTCGATTTTCCACGCCATTTCGGCCTTCTGTAATGCCGGCTTTGATTTATTCAAGGGTCTGGATGACCCCATTTTGCTAGCCACCAGAGATAATCCGACCATCATCATTGTTATGAGCCTGCTGATCACGATCGGTACTCTGGGCATTACGGTGATTTACGACATAATCACCTGGCCTCGGGAGCGGCATCTGTCGCTCCATACCCGCCTGGTCTTGCCGTTTACCCTGTTCCTGATCGTGATTGGCACGGTGCTGGTCATGATCGATGAAGCTTTTGTCGAGGGCCATGCCTTATCGGTTTTACCGCTTGGCGAACGCTGGTTAATCGCCTTTTTTACCATTGTTTCCAGTCGCACCGCCGGCCTGACCCTTATTCCCCTATCCGACCTGGGTCAGGCCAGCCAATTCATTCTGCTCATTTGGATGTTTATTGGTGGCGCACCGGCCTCTATGGGGGGGGGCGTCGGTATCAGTACGGTGGCCGTGGTGCTGGTGACGCTGTTCGCGATTGTGCGTGGCTATCGAGATGTCCGCATTTTTGAGCGCACCTTACCAACAGAAACCATCTTTAAAGCGGTGGCTATCCTGACCGTATCAACGGTGTTGGTAATTGGGGTGACTTTAATCCTGATCCTGTCGGGTGAGGGAGATCTATTTCCCGTCGCCTTTGAAGTGATGAGTGCCTTTTCCAATACCGGCTATTCACTGGGTATTACCGATGGCTTTAGCTCAGCGGGCAGAGCCTGGCTTGCCTTTACTATGTTTTGGGGACGGTTGGGTCCCCTGACCTTGGTGGTGGCCCTGGCCCAACGGCGCCGTCAAACCTTAATCCATTATCCAGAAGAAAGAATTATCATCGGCTAAAAGCAGTCCACCAGCCCCCTGGGAGTATATTCTCATGTCAAATCAAAATTCCTCGTGGCCAAAACGTATCTGGCACAGTTTAAAACAACTGGCCTCCTGGCGAACAGGAGCCAACAGTATCGTCCGCCATTTTAATGGGACAAACCACACCAACGAATTTATTGTGATTGGCTTGGGACGCTTTGGCACCAGCCTGGCTATGACTTTAAACGCCTACGAGCACGATGTCATGGCCATCGATTCGGATATCAAGCGCGTGCAGCAAGTTTCTCATGTACTACCCCACGTCATCCAACTGGATGCCACCGACATCGATGCCTTGCGCGAGGTCGGGGCGGGGTCTTTCGACACCGGTGTGGTGTGTATCGGTACCGATTTTGAGGCTAATCTGTTAGCCACCGTCAGTTTACGCAAGCTGGGGGCGCGACGAGTCATTACCAAAGCTCGCACGGTCACCCAACAGGACATCTTACAACGGGTTGGGGCTGACGAAGTGATTCTACCCGAACACGAAGCGGGCGTACGTCTGGCCCGCCGCCTGGCCTCGATTAATTTTGTTGACTTCCTGGAGCTAAGCGACGATACCGGCATCGTCGAGATTGTCACCCCCACGCATCTCGTCGGTAAATCCCTCAGGGAATCTGAAATACGGCAACGTTACGGGCTGACCGTCGTGGCCATGCACCGGGGTGACGAGGTCATTGTGTCACCCAGTGCAGACGAAATCATTTACGAAAATGATACCTTGGTCGTGTTGGGCCAGTTGATCAATTGCGAGAAGCTGCGTTAAACGTTCTGACGTTAAAACGTTTAACCGGTGATAACCTTCAGGGGTATAGGGAGGAGACCACTATCCAAAAAAACGGCCAGATCGGCCAGACTGATGGCTGTACCACTGCTCAGGCCAGGCAGAATCTCGATAGTATGGCCGGACCAGTGGTACATCATTGAACAGTTAATCACCTGTTCGTCAATGACCATGCAGATGTAATGATCTGGCTGTGTTTCCACAAACCGGGCAACTCGTTCGACAGCGGCCGGTTTGAGGGTCAATTGGTAAAATATCTGACCGGTGGCCGGATCGGGCGGCATAGCGGTTTCAACGTCCTGACCGGTAAACATTGTTTGATAAACATTGTCATCGGAATTGGCCTCGACGGCAGTTTTTACCCGCTGGCCAATAGGGGGCGAGGTCGTTCCACCATTAATAAACTCAATCTTGCCCACACTGGAGATGATAGAAACAATATAAGGCATATTTTCACTGTCAGGCAGTCTGGCCACCAACCGGTCATCCTGAACGACCACACTATAAGAGCCGGCCAAATGTAATTTATCTAAACGCCGGGCCACGACCTGTTGGGCCTGCAACAGGTCTACCGGCTCGGTGGCCGTGGCCGAGGAAACCACAGTATCGGGACTCAAAATCAGTTCTACTCCCCAACTATCGGCCGGATCCTGGTAAAACGTGGTTAAATCAGCCAGCGCGCGAGCGCTATAAGCCAAGCTGAAGAGACCTATCAACAACAGTATTGTTAAAAAAATGATAAATTGTCGCCCTCTCACCTTGCACCTTCCTTCCTTCCTGAGTATCAATACCTGGGTACAGTATACGCCATTTGGCCTAGTTAGTCAATAGGCAAAATAAGCTATATCGCCTAAGCGTAGGGCAGACGTGGGTTGGGTATAGGGTAGATATACGCCATTTGGCCTAGTTATTTAACAAAATAAATAGGCTATATTGCCTAAGCATAATATACAAGAAAAACGTAAAGCGCGGAGCGGAAAGCGTATTGCCTAAAAATCGCCTTACGCAATACGCAACACGCAATACGTCACTTGTTCCGTGGTTTCAGGTAAGGAATTGAAGCGCAGAGATTAAAGAGGATCAATCACTAGCCGATTGTAGGCCTCGACCTGCTTCTGAAGTGCTTCCTGATACCGGGCGTGATGGTCACGATTGGGTTGATAGGTTTTACCAACAGCCGCCGGTTTATCTTCAAAGTGTCCCAACGCCTCCAGGGCCAACAAAGCCACCCCCCGGCTGGTGGCCTCTGTCTCCGCCGAGGCGATGAGCGGGCGTCCCAAAACATCGGCCATAATTTGTAGCCAGACCGGGGAGTTCAATAAACCACCACTGGCAATAATTTGGTGCTCCGGGGGTAGATGGGCAGCAATACGTTGGTGAATCAAGGCAAAACGATAAGCCACCCCTTCCAACCCGGCCCGCAAAATATCAATCGGGCGCGTGTTCAGGGTAAAGCCGATCAGGCTGGCCCGGGCATTACCCCGCCAGCCGGGAGCCCGTTCACCGGCCACAAAGGGCAGCATCGTCAAGCCGTGTCCGGCCGGAGTCAGGCGGGCCAATTCTGCTTCTACATGGGGAGGGAGTTGCAAGGTTTGGCTCAACCAGGCAAAAACATTGCCTCCCTCGGTGGTGGCGCCTCCCAATAGGGCCCGCCGTTTATCAACCCGGTATAACCACAGTCCCTCCGGCACCGTGGCAATATCCTGTTCAAGAACGACTCGCATGGCCCCACTGGTGCCGACGGTCAAAGCCACCCGGTGTGGCACGTTGCAGCCGCTACCAATGTTGGCCGCCGCTCCATCGCCGATGGCCGGAAACCAGGGCACCTCCTTCAAGGTTGGCCACCGCTCCGCCCATTCGTCCTTCAAGCCGACCACGGGTTGGTTCGCGTCGCTCAAGGGAAACAGATGACTTTCGCTCAGGGACAGATAGGCCAGCCATTCCTGATCCCAGCCCAACTGGCGCCGATTGAGCAGACCGGTCCACGAGGCCACCGAGCAACTAACCAGCCGCTGTCCCAAAAATTGGTCCAACAGATATTCGCCAATCGACACCCACCGGGCAGCGGCTTTGAGCCAGTCGGGGCGGGTACGGGCCAACCAGTGAAAGCGGGCCGGTAGATAAGAACTGTGAATCCGGCATCCCGTCCGGTCGTGAATAACTGACAAATCCAATTCTTGGCTCAGGATATCGGCATCGACGGCGTTGCGGGTGTCGGCATAGGTAAATAAGGAGGTCACCGGCTGGCCGGCCGCATCGAGCCCCATAATATTTGTTACCAGGGTATCCATAGCCACGCCCCTGATCTGATCGGCCAGAGGGCCGGCCAGGTTCAGGGCCTGATCAATGGCGACCACGACAGCGGCTAACAGTTCGGCCGGGTCAAATTCAGCTCCCCCATCGGGGGTGGTGTGCAACTGGTAAGGTATTTGGGCCAGCACCCCCTCTACCGGCCGGGCCAGGGCATCAAACAACATGGCCCGTGTGGATGAGGTGCCAACATCCAGAGTCAGGATCAAAGGCGTTTCAGCCTGCGGCGGTTTAATGGTATTATTCATGATGTACTTGCCCTGTTTGCTAAATACTTACTCAAGCACGCATGGTAAACAAGCCCATCGTTACTGTCAATAACGCCGAGAAACAATGAACATCCAGTTGGTCTTATTTTTAATTTCAGCCGGTACGTTGGCCTTTCAGGTGGCTCTGACTCGCTTCTTCTCCCTGGCTCAAGGCCATCACCTGGCCTTTATGGCCGTCAGCCTGGCTTTGTTGGGGGCCGGGGCCAGTGGCACCTACCTTTCGCTCAGACAAGCACCAACCGCTAACTTGCCCCGTATTCTCAACGGCGGGTCCACCTTGTTTACCTTGTCTGTGCCGGCGGCCTACCTGGCCATCAACTACCTGCCCTTCGATGCCTACCGGATTGCCTGGGAACGCCTGCAACTATTGTGGCTGAGCCTATACTACCTGGCCTTGACCGTGCCTTTTTTCTTCGGTGGGCTGGTCATCGGGGCCGCCCTAGTGGCCCGGCCGGAGCGGGCCGGAACAACCTACGCCGCTAATTTGCTTGGCTCCGGGCTGGGTCCGCCCCTGGCCCTCTTCACCCTGGCCACTGTCGGCGGGCCGGGCACCGTTTTTCTGTGCGCTTTACTCGGTTGGCTGGCGGTGGTCAGTGGTCAGTGGTCAGGGGTCAGTGATCAGTGGTCAGCAATCAGTGGTCAGGGGTTAGGGGCTGTTTTACGTTTTACGTCATCTGCCCTGGGGCGTTACGTTTTACGTTCCCTCATCATCACCATCGCCCTGCTCTACCTCACCTTCCGTCCACCTGCCTTCTTCGACGTACGCCTGACACCCTACAAATCGCTCTCACAGGCTATGCTGTATCCAGGCAGTGAAGCTGTTTTTCGCCAGTGGAACGCTTTTTCCCGGGTCGACGTGCTACACAGTCAGGGTATTCGCTCGGCCCCTGGCTTGAGTTTCGCCTATCCCGGCCAACTTCCTCCTCAACTGGGGCTGACGGTTGATGGCGACAACCTGTCACCCATCACCCGGCCCACCGAACCGACCTTTACCCAATACCTGCCCCTGGCCCTGGGTTTCCAGTTACGCCCCGCAGCCAACACTCTCATTCTGGAACCGGGAGGTGGTCTGGCGGTACTGACCGCCCTGCAAAATGGGGCGCGGACAGTGACCGTGGTGCAAAGCAACCACACCATCGTCGAGGCAGTCGGCCATCAGTTCGCCGATTTCAACGACTACCTGTATGACGATCCCCGGGTCACAGTGGTTATTGACGAACCACGCAGTTTTTTGCGCCGGACCGACCAGCAGTTTGACTTGATCATTCAGCCGCTGACCGACAGCTTTCACCCGGTCACCGCCGGCGCTTACACCCTGAACGAAGATTACCGTTACACCGTCGAAGCCTTTGCCGATGCTCTGAGCCATCTTTCGCCCAACGGGCTCCTACTGGTCGAGCGTTGGCTGCAAATGCCCCCCAGCGAGAGTCTGCGGTTGTGGGGGACAGCCATTGAGGCATGGCGTCTCACCAACGACCAACAAGGAGATTTGGTCACCGCCGAACAGAGGAAACAGTTGCTGGCCTTACGCAGTTTGCAGACCTCTTTGATGGGCGTAGCCCGAGGACCATTGTCAGGGCAGGACTTATCGCAAGTACGCCAATTTGCCACCGAGCACCAGTTCGACCTGGTCTGGTTACCGGATATACAGCCGGACGAGGTCAATCGGTTCAGTGTAGTGTCTGAAGCCGCCTATTATCGCGCCTTTGCCGACCTGCTGGCTGCCCCGGACCCGGCTGCTTTCTTCGCCGCTTATCCTTACGCCATTGCCCCACCCACCGACGACCACCCCTTCTTTTTCCACTTCTTCAAGTGGCGACAAACCCCGGAGATTTTGCAGGCCCTGGGCAAAACCTGGCAACCCTTCGGCGGCAGTGGCTACCTGGTGTTGGTGGTACTGCTGGCGCTGGTGGTGGTTTTGTCGGCTGTCTTGATCGTGTTGCCCCTCCTATGGCGGAGGAACGAAGACGGAACCCCACAGGAACAGGTGATGAAGGATGAATGCTCATGGTTTTCATCCTTCATCCTTCATCCTTCATCCTTCAAAACGCGAGGGCGTTACCTGGCCTATTTCGCCCTCTTGGGCCTGGGCTTTCTCTTCGTCGAAATCCCTCTCTTGCAGCGCTTTATTCTCTACCTGGGCCAACCGGCTTATGCCTTTGCCGTGGTGGTCTCGACGGTATTGGTGGCCGCGGGTGTAGGCAGTGGTTATCTGTCGGGACGCTTGCTCCTGCGACCGGCCCTGGGGCTGATCACCCTGCTGGCGGTGATTTATCCCTTGCTGCTGCCGTACCTGTTTGAGGCCACGTTGCGGCTTCCCTTTGGCGGGCGTATCGTTGTAACCATCGTGGCCTTGTTTCCGCTGGGCATGCTCCTGGGCGTACCCTTTCCACGCGGCCTGGCCTTGGTGGGACGGACAGCCCCAAGACTCACCCCGTGGGTCTGGGCCGTGAACGGCTGCGCCTCGGTCATCAGCGCGGTGCTGGCAGCCATGATTGCCCTGACCTGGGGGTTTTCGGTCGTGCTGTGGAGCGCGGCAGGAGCTTATGCGCTAGCCAGCCTGGTGATCAATGAAAGTTCGGCCCAAGACTGACCCACAGACCAGTTGCTCTCTGAGCGATTAAAAACTGTCCGTAGTAACGACTTTAGTCGTTAATTACCTGCGTTATGAGGCCAAGAACCACTGAAGCGATTACGACTAGCAAATAAAGGAGAATCCAATGAAGACAAAATCTTATCCTATCTTGACCATATGCTTAACCCTACTCATCTGGCCAGCCCTGGCCTGTGGGCTGGGCGGGACTGACCCCAATCAACAGGAGGCCACCATTGCCGTTGCCCTCACCCAAACGGCGGCGTTGGCAACAGCAACCCCAACAATCGAGGCCCCAACTGAGATGGCCACGCCCGAGGTGGGGGCGACCCCCACAGCCTCCCCGGAGCCGGACAGGGCTACTGAGACACCCGTACCTGCCTGCCAGGATAATGCTGTCCATGTGGCCGGGGCTGGCTACTACGAGCCATTCTTCGGTGAACCGGCCCTGGCCGAGGAGGTACGGCTGCAGAACACGGGCACGTGTCCGTGGGATAGCCGATACAGTCTGGCCTTTGCCAGCGGGGATGAACTGCCTGGCCTGGGGCCGGTCTACGTTCAAGATACCGTCGCCGTTGGGGCTGAGGGGGTATTCATCATCGACCTGGAGGCTCTTCCACTTGAGGCAAATACGTATCAGAGCACTTGGCAGATGCATGACCCTAACGGTTTACCTTTCGGCGAGCCGGTCACCTTTGAAATCTTCATTCCTGTTTACAATCCGAATGCCTTCAGGGCAGCAGATCCGCCCCAGGGAGCGTGGACGATTGATCGCTATGTCTTTGGGGCTGTTTCCAGTTGGGGCGAGACAGCAGCTCAGGCCCAAATTGGCAAAACTCTGGTCATCCAGCCTGAAGAGATCACCTTCGATGGGCAAACCTGCTACCTCTACCCCCCCGATGTCTTGCTGGAGGAGGCCGCTTCTTACCTGGACTCTCAGTACCGCACCACCCCGGCAGCCGTGGGTATTCCCGACGGTTCCATCGACGTGATTCGAACGTTTTGTGACATACCGGGGGTCTATGAATTTATGCGGGTTCAGTATCCCGAAGGGCCGTCATTAATTATGAACATCCAAGGGGTTTTCTTCTTCCTCAAGTTCACAGATACGGTGGTGCCCCCCGTTGAAACACCCGGACTGAGTATCGACTCCTTTACCGTCGATGTCGAGGACATCCCCACCGGTAAACGTTTAACCTTCAACTGGCAAACGACGGGGGCCAGTGCCGTCCGAATTTTAAGCGGTACCTCACAGCGTTTTCCCTCGGGCTGGGACAACCTCTCCCCCAGTGGCAGCCATACGGTTGAATTATCTGTGGATACGAACTACAAACATCCGGCCATGACTCTCATTGCCACCAATGCCCAGGGTGAGCAGGTGAGCCAATCCGTCAGAGCCAACTGGCCCTGCCAGTATAGCGATCAGTTCAGAGGGAACAGCACCCCGGCCGGGACGGTGTGTCCCTCCGCTCCGGCCCTTCATACCCCGGCTGCCGAACAACGGTTTCAAAACGGGTTTATGATTTGGCTCGGAGCCCTGGACAACGGCACCATTCTTGTTTTCTACGATGATGAAACCTGGGAACGGTTCAATGATACCTGGCAATCAGGCGAACCGGAAAGTGCCCCAGCCCTGGTGCCACCAGCGAGCGGCTTACACCAACCGGTTCGGGGGTTTGGCAAAGTCTGGCGCGAAAACCAGTGGGTTCAAGACAAGCTTGGCTGGGCAGTGGAGGAGGAACAAGGATTTGATGGTATTTGGCAGCGGGATAAGGCCGAGTCTCTGTCGGATACCAAGGCCCATCTGGTCAATTGTGACTTTCGATTAATCGGACTGTACGGACCAGGCAGTAGCGGCACCTGGGAATACCGTATGTTGGCTTTGGATTAATTATCTGCTATTACTCAACAACGGAGCGGGATGAAAACCATGAAACTGGAGCCACTCCCAATCTGGGCCGTGCCAGCCCACCTGCTCAAAGTCAACCCGGCCTTTTTGGTCAAAGCGGATACCCTCGGCTTCCAGGAGCTGACGTTGGTGAGCGCTGCCGTGGCCTGTTCCCCGGGGGCTGACCTTACCCTGGCGATTGATGACGCGTTGCCAGGGCACATCGGTATCAAACGGGAGCGCAGCCATGGCGTAGCCGGCCATGCGGGCCGTGCATCCCCCGACAATGGCCGCAACCTGGCCGTAGATGGCTACTTTCCCAGGCGGAATCTGGCGAACCACGGCATAAATACGTTCATATAGGGGGGCATCTTTTAATGAGACTGGAACCTCCACGTTTTGCTCGCTCATCCGCAGAAGATAGACTATGATGTGGGCACAAATCGCAAAAGATGGTAAGAACAGGGTAATAAATAGGGCAACAAGGCAAAAAGACAAGATTTTAGGCCGAAAGCACCGAAATTTCTAAAGAAATAGGAAAGAATTAAGTCTTACCTC
>DAOUMU010000577.1:0-3043 GCA_034409055.1 Anaerolineae bacterium | reverse complement strand
CGATCATTGGCCGGCAGGCGTTGCGGGATGCGCTGTATGCCACCAAGAACCATAAGGGCCTCACCGGCACGTTGACCTGTGATGAGAACGGCGACTGTGCCGACCCCCAGATTGCCATTTCCCAGCTTCAGAATGGCGAATACGTCCGCATTGCCGGCGGCAGTCAATAATGAGCAACGCTTTCGTAGCCCCCGCATCCCCATGCGGGGGCTGGGATGCGGCGATTTTCGTAGCCCCCGCATCCCTATGCGGGGGCCGAGATGCTTTTGTAGCCCCCGCATCCCCATGCGGGGGCCGGGCATAGGGATGCCCTCTCTACGAGAGGGATAAATTCAAACAAAAATAGGGCGGGGTATTGTCGGGATGATCCTCTGTAGCAATACCCTGCCCTTTGTATTTATCACCGGGTGCGTCGGGAATATTAGGTGTCGCTCGACACCGGTGGTTGTATTTCAAAACCGGCCAAGTGTTCTAACGCTTTGACCAGGGCGTGGTTACCCTCACTGCCCAGACCTCGAGTCTGTAAAGTCCGGTACAATTGGTGAATCAAGGCCGTACCGGGCAACGGCACCCCCAACTCGTCGGCTGCGCCCAATATTAGGCGCACGTCTTTCTGCTGCAAATCGATGGTAAAACCGGGTCGCCAATCGCGTTGAATAATTTGAGGACCACGATTGCTCAACATCCAACTCCCGGCTGCCCCAGCGCTGACCGCCTCCAAGGCTTTCTCCAGATCGACTCCACCGGCCTGGGCAAAGAGGAGGGCCTCACACATACCCAGGGTGGTGCCCACGACCAGAATCTGGTTAACCAACTTGACGGTTTGCCCGGCCCCAGAAGCACCGACATGGGTGATCTTCTGGCCCATTGCCTGCAAAATCGGTAGAGCCCGTTCAAAATCTTTGGGGTCACCACCGACCATAATAGACAGAGTGCCTTGGACCGCGCCTTCGCAACCCCCACTAACAGGAGCATCCAGCATAGCTACACCCGCTTCGGCCAGTTTTGCCGCCAGCTTACGGGTGGCAATAGGACTGATGGTACTGCAATCGATGACCAGGCTACCGGCCCTGGCTCCGGTCAGAATCCCCCGTTCTCCCAGGATCACTGCTTCAACATCGGGGGTATCACTGACACAGATAACGATCACGTCGCTGCGAGCAGCTACATCGGCCGGATCACTGGCGGCCTGTGCGCCTGCCTTTACTAAGGGTTCCACTTTGCTGGCGGTGCGATTCCAGAGCGTTAAAGAGAAGCCAGCTTTTAGTAGATTGCGGGCCATACCCTGGCCCATAATTCCTAAACCAATAAAACCAACTTGTTCTGTCATCGTCATTTCCCTGACCGGCTATTTCCATTTGACGGTACAACCAACCGGCGGTGTCTCGGCCGTGGTTGGCGTCTGACCGGCCAAGACGGCGTCAAGCGCATCCCGCAGATATTGGTGTTTGACCGCGGTGGGGGGATCGTAGTTATCGTCAAGTGCGCCGTGGTAGCGCAAAACACCGCCTTTATCAAAAACGAAAAATTCAGGGGTACGCTCAGCCGCGTAGAGACGAGCCACCCCCTGCGTTTCGTCGTAAAGATAGGGGAAGTTGAATCCTTTTTCTTGGGCGCGTTCCTTCATTTTGGGGAAGCTATCAGCCGGGTATTTCTGCGCGTCATTGGAACTGATGGCAATGAACTGAACGCCTTTGCCGACGTAGTCGGCCTGAACCTGAACCATCCGGTCTTCCCAGGCCTTCACATAGGGGCAGTGGTTACAACTAAAACATACCACCACAACCTCTTTGTCAGCATAGTCAGCCAAAGCATACTCTTGGTCATCGACACCCGGCAGGGTAAAGGGGATGGCTTTATCGCCAATTTTCAGTTTGGACATGGTTACGCCTCCGTTTCTACATAGTTTTAAGGTTTAAGATTTATGAAGGTTAAAAATTTAATTGAGGTAGGCCGGGCATGGGGATGCCCGGCCTCATCATTCAAAATTAAAAATTTTCTTTCAGAGCGCGACGGATCATATCGGGTGAAGGCAGGGGTGAAATACGACCATCCTCCAATTGATAGGCCCGGCAGGTAAGCACGTAGTAGGCATCGGCAGGCGGCGGATCGATATCCTGACCGTCGATGCGGATGGTTGGCGAGCCGACGAATTGCAGACTTTGAGCCTGCTCATCGGTCTCGACCTTGATAATTTCGACCTCAGCCCGAACACCTTCCTCGGCCATCACCGAGCGCAGGCGGTCGAGGGCTACGTCGTGAGAGGGACAATCCTCATAATAAAGAAATGTTATTTTCATTACTTATTCGTTACCTTAAAAATTTCACCATTGTCGTACCATTGATTGAACAATTAGCCAATTAACTCGAATTTCCAGAAAGACTCCTCGTTTCATTCTTGCCAAATTTTTGGCCCACCTGTAAAATTGGCACACTGGCATCACATAGCATAATGATTATGCGGGTTAAGTCAATTATTCGGAGCTTTTTCGGAAAGTCAATGATGACTGCTCTACGATAAATGCATTACGCAATGCGTTTCGTAGTACGTTAAGCATAAACTTGAATGATCAATGATTTTCCGAGAACTCTCTTTGAAAGGAGGTGAAACATTTAGAAAATATTTGAGGTGTAATTAATTAAACGGCTCATTAGATAACAAATTTTTCAACAAGTATTTTCTTAAGGAGGAGATTTTAAGAAATGAATAAGCGCCTATTTTTGCTACTGACTTTGTTGATTACCTTAGCTCTGGTAGCCGCTTGTGGCGGGGCAACGCCCGAACCGGCTCCGGCTGAAGAGGCAGCCCCGGCTGAAGAAGCAGCCCCAGCCGAAGAAGAAGCGGCGCCGGCTGAGGAAGAAGCCATGGCCGAGGAAGAAGCCATGGCCGAGGAAGAAGTTATGGCCGAGGGCTGCGACGATCCCCTGGGCTGCGTGACCGTGGCTCCCGACGACCCCATCAAGATCGCCACCGCCCTGGTCATCTCCGGTCCCAATGAAACCCTGGGCATCGACTCCCAGACCGGCGTCGAAGTGGCCATCC
>DAOUMU010000576.1:0-32705 GCA_034409055.1 Anaerolineae bacterium | reverse complement strand
TATCGCCACTGCTGTCGCCGGTCGGATCGTTGCAGGTCAGACCGGTCACGGCCCAATTTGTCACCGCGGCCTCTTGTATCGTATAGGTGCCCGGCGTCAGGTTGTTGAAGGTCCGATTGTCCGGCAGTGTGCCGTCCGTGCTGTCGTCATCCAACTGGAAATTGGCAATCGGGCTCGGCCCCGTGGCCGTGAAGCTAAAGTCCTGCGGGTCATCGGTCGGGATTGAGATCTTCTCAATGCTGATCGTCCCCGGATCAGGTTGGTTGGTGAAGGTACAACTGACCGTCTCCCCGGCGGCCACATTGATGGTGGCTGTACGCGTCCCCGTATCACCACTGCTGTTGCCGGTCGGATCAACACAGTTGATGTTTTGCAACGTCCAGTTTGGCACCGCCCCTTCTTGGACGGTGTAGTTGCCAGGGGTCACCGAAAAGGTGGCTGTATTGGACAACGTCCCATCTGTATCGTCGTCCAGATCGAAATTGCCAATACCACCACTGCCGGTGAAGCTAAAGTCCTGCGCGTGGTCGGGCACCGCATCCTTGACAATTTCAATCGTGCCCCGTTTAGTGTTCTCGAAGGTACAACTGACCGTCTCCCCGGCGGCCACATTGATCGTGGCTGTGCGCGTCCCGGTATCGCCACTGCTGTTGCCCGTCGGATCGTTGCAGGTCAGAGTGGTCAAATCCCAGCCCGTCACTGCCCCCTCTTGAATCGTGTAGCTGCCCGGCGTCAGGTTGTTGAAAGTTCGATTATCGGGCAAGGCCCCATCCGTGCTGTCGTCGTCCAATTGAAAATTGGCAATCGGGCTTGGTCCCGTGGCGGTGAAGTCAAAGTCCTGCGGATCATTCGTCGGGATTGACACCTTCTCAATGATGATGGTGCTGAGTTGGGAGTTGGTAAAGACGCAGTTGACCGTCTCACCTGGTTCGAGATTGATGTTGGCGGTGCGGGCGCCGGTATCCCCGCTGCTATTATTGGTCCCATCTTCGGTGCAAGTCAGACCGACCAACCCCCAGCCTCCCACTGCTCCTTCGGTAATACTATAGCTACCTGGCTTGAGATTGTTGAAGGTCCGATTGTCCGGCAGCGTGCCGTCCGTACTGTCGTCGTCCAACTGGAAATTGGCAATCGGGCTCGGCCCCGTGGCCGTGAAGCTAAAGTCCTGCGGATCATCGGTCGGTATTGAGATCTTCTCAATGGTGATAGTTGCAAGCTTAGTGTTCTCAAAGGTACAAGTAACGTTCTCATCAGGAGCAAGGGTGATATTTACAGTAGAGCCAGAAGTGCTGGTAGTGGCACCACCAACGCAATTGAGCCCGGTTAGATCCCAGCCAGTAGGTACGGTCTCGGTGATGGCATAGTTGTTGGGGGCGATATAGAAAGTACGACTGGCGGGTAGAGCCGGGTCAGCGTCGTCATCGAGGGAGAAGGTACTGCTGATCATCCCACTGCCGGAGAACGCAAAGTCCTGTGTATCGTTATCAGGGATAGCATCTTTGACGATGGTAATAGAACTGCGTTGGAAGCGGATGGCCCGGTTGGCGGTCAGTGGATCACCTCCGTTGCAGGTTTCATATTGCAAAAAGTTAGTCCCATCTGCCAGAATACCAATGGTACCGCTATTTCCATTATTGATGATAGTCCGGCCGGCATTGGTATCTTGATATTGGAATAAGATGAGGTTGGAGGTCTCGAAAAGAACAACCTGGAAAGTGACACCCTCACCAAGGGTATCAGGGACATGGATCATATTATTCCACTGAACAATAAGTTGGCGATTAGGGGCTGTACCTCGTAATTGCCAATAAACATCCCCCGCATCATCCCAGTCATCCCACCAGGAGGCAATCAGGTTAGGGTGATCTGAAGAAGCACCAGACAGAGGACAAGCATTTGAATAACTAATCTTCTCGATAGATGGCGGAGGATTGACTAGCATAGCACCATTGTTGCTCACGAGTAGGCTAGATAACGATACGCCGTAAAATTGAAAGTTAAAACCGGCCAAGTCTAAAGCGGTGATATTCGCAACGCTGTCATCGTCTAACAGTAGATTAGTGCCGCCGGTCCCAGAAATGTCGGTAAAGACATAGGTAGGACCGAAGGGTACCTCCTGTTCATCCTGGTAGGTATAGCCATAGCCATCCGCCCCGCCGGTGGCTTTGAGCGGGACAGAGGGGGAAACCTCTGCCTTGAGATTGGGGCTGCCTTTGGTAGCGTTAGCCGAGGCTGTCATCGTGGTCAACAGGACCAGAGACAGCAGAAAGGTGAAAGCGCTGGTAAAGGTGACGATAGCAAATTTACTGATTGTCTTCATGGGTATGATCTCCTCTCAGGGGGGTGAAGAGAACGTTTTGAGTATCGCTCAAAGTAATGGCGTAACCGGAGCTGAGGGATGTTCGAGGATCGAAGTTTTTCCAAAAGCCGCCACTAGTTGAGGCCAGTTTCGAGTCGAGGCGGGGAGTATTTTTTGAAAATGACTTCAAACGAGTACTTTTGCTCTTCTTGAAAGATATAGTTTAATAGCCTCCTCTTCCGCTGGTGAAGAGACTCTTCGGCTTCGCTTGGCTACGCCTCAGAGTGTAGTTACGCCGACGGGTCTTTTTTCGGATTAATGCCCATATATAGAATACAACGGAAGCGCAACCTTAAAAAGGGGCGAAAGTCACCAATTGTAAAGGACAAAGGTACTTATTAATTTTTCCCGAAAGTCACAAATTACACGGACTATAAGTCACTTTCGTAAAACAAACCTTCATAATATAGAGTCTTACGTCAACCCAAAAGGATTCGGGATAAATAAAAAAGGAGGTAATTTTAAGGTTGAATCAGTAGCAAGGCATCGGGCTGCCTGGCCTGCTCAACTAAATTACGCCCCTTATTAGTTTTTATTTGAAGAGGATGATGTTATTGGCCCCGTAAGGTTTGCAGGTAACGTTGGGCTTCTTGACTGGCGCGGGGGTCCTGACCGGTATCACGGGCCAGGAAAGTCTCGAAGGCCTGGATGGCTTCTTCTGTTTGGTTCAAAGCGTAGTAAGCGACACCCAGGCTAAAATAGGGTTCGGCTAAATCAGGGGATAACTCCATAGCATGTTCTATTTGGGCAATAGCTTTATCCAATAAATCAGGATCAGGCTGCTCACCGCTCAGCAGGGCCTGTTGCAAATAGAGGGCCCCCAGGTTGTAAGCTACTTCACCATCCTTGGGATTTAACTCCAGCACCTTTTGATATTGAAGCACAGCCAGGTCGAGTTGTTGGCGTTGATAATAAACCACGCCCAAATTCGCGTAAGCCGCTTCATAATTTGGGTCCAATTCGATTGCCTTTTGATAAGCGGTTATGGCCTGTTCCAACTGCCCCGACTGAACATAGGCATTACCCAGATGAAACTGGGCTTCGGCCGAGTCTGGATTGGCCTGGGCAGTGGCTTCAGGAGCCGTGAGAATAGTTTGTGACTGTGAGGGAAAGTCGGTCGTGGCGTTGGTTGTGCCGGTGGTATTGGTATTCAATTGCTGCTGAAGAAAGGGGTAGGCCAGTACGGCCACAACAACCAGGGCAATAGCGGCAACGGCTACCCGCCAGCCCAGCTTGACACCTTTTGTTTCGACTGAGTCGGAGGAATCAGCCAGGTGAGCTTGATCATCGACGATATTTTCTTGCTTGTCCATTATATTGTCGTTATCCATATGATACTTCTATAATTTTGCTTCTAGCAACACAATCTGGGTTTCTTCGGGTAAGTTGGTTTTAATCAACTTTAAAGAGTCCACAGTGTCAGCCTTGGTCAGCCCCATCTCTTTCAAAAATTTACTGATCGGATCTAACTTGACGGTTAAGTTGGGTAAACTGTAATGCATAGGAATGACAATATAAGGTTCAATCAGGCTAATAACCTCGGCCGCCTGGGCAGCATTAAGGGCATTGTACCCGCCTACCGGCACCATCAGCACATCAATACTGCCCATATCCTCCACCTGGTTTTGAGTAGGTATATGCTTCAAATCGCCCAGGTGACAAAGGGCAATATCGTCCATATAGATGACAAACACATTGTTTTGCAAGGTCACGCGGCTGCTTTTGTTACTCTTTTTAACAGGAGTCAGGTTGATACCCGTAATAAATATGCCCCCTATTTCATATTCGCCGGGGCTATTAACCATCTTAAAATCCCCTTTTACAGCAGCGGTGTAATTGTGATGGGGTGAAGCGTGACTGACAGTAACAATGTCAGCTTTCAGCCGGGGGAGAGATAACCCCAACGTTTTATCATAGGGGTCCGTCACAATGGTCATATAGCGCTCTTTTAAGCGAAAACAGGCATGGCCATACCAGGTAATTTCCATAACTATTTCATCAATTCCTTTAAAACGCAAAAGGTTAAGTTAAAACTTTTGGCTTCAATTCTACCATGTTTTAAAATAGAATACAATTAAACATAAAAGAGCTATGTTGGGGGACAGCAAACGAGGTTTTTAACGGGTGGCAGATGTCGCCATCCGCTTGGCAAATTTTAGGGTCATTTTTCTGAGACGGGGGTTTTTAGTAAGTTGATATAAGGTTTGGCTCCCCTGCACCTTTTGGCTCAAAATACCCAGCAAGGCCAAATCGCCCAACTCGGGACGAATAGAATGGACACTACGACCGAGATGAGTGGCAATCTTTGAGGCCGAAGCACAGAAATCGGGATTGTGGGCAAAAAAGGTCAAGATGTCCCACTTTAGCAAGTCGGTCGCATATCTTTCAACAAACACCAAAAAAGCGATGTCTACCTCTTTGGCCGAAGGGTACAGAGGGGATTGCATATTTCAAGACTCCATCTTTTCTATAAGAAAATCTAACATTTTGTTATGACTATTTAAATAGTACTTGCATCCCAACTTTATTTTAGACTATGGTTCGGTCGCTATTCTTGGTAAAGTAGTTCATATTGCTTACTTTCAAAACGGCGTGAGTAGTGATATAGTAAATATAACTGTTCACCTAAGTTTGGGAGTAAGTTCTATCATTCTTGTAAATAACACAAATAAGTTCATGAATCAATCAAGTACCATTCTGCTGGTTTCAACTCAAGGACCGGAAATTCAAAAAAAAATTATTGCAAAAAACACCCCTCAACAATCGCTAGCCGTTGATGTATTGCTTGATACCACTCAGCTCTTCGAACAACTATCTCAACAATTCTATCCTGTGCTGATCATTGATTTATCATCGTTGCTCAAGTTCCCCAAATCGGCCTCATTTTTCACTAAGATGCAGGCCATCTCGTCCCATACGGCTACGCTACTCCTGGCGGCTGACCATGAACGGGGTCAGGCAATTGAACAATTACAACACGGGGCGGCTGATTACGTTCTTTTTCCCATCGACACCACAGAGTTACGAATAAAAATTGAACGTATTTTAGAATTTCAAGGGCTAAAGGGTAGTGCCCCCCCATTGCCCCCTCCCGGCTCTGCAACCGATGAGCTACTGACGTTATACGAAGCCAGTCAAGAAATTAGTCGCACCTTACAACTTGACGAGGCTCTCAAAATTGTTCTGGTCAAGGCTTACCACATTACCCAAGCCAACCTGATTAAGCTTTATCTGACCGACCGGAATGGAAACTTAAGCAGAAATAAATCTTTTGCCAAAACGTCACCATTAGTTGACCAGGTCAGAGAAGAAGATTTCCTGTTTAGCCTGGTAGAGCAAGCGGTCTTTATCCGACAAGTGCTCTACCGGCAAAAAACATCGAGCTTAGAATGGCAGAATCAAACCATTCAATCAGTCTTAATCATTCCTATGATCTCCAGAGAGAGATTAGTTGGCGTTTTGGCCCTGGGCAGTAAGCATTTATCAGCCTTTTCGAGTAATCAGATTCGCTGGCTTTCTGTTTTTTGTGATCATGCGGCGATTGCTATTGAAAATGTCAGTTTATTTCAAGACCTTTCCTCGGCTTATATCAATCTGGCCAAAAACCGCGAGAAAATTATCCGTAGTCGAAATACATTACAAGCCTTGTTTAGTAGTATTACCGACGGTCTCTATCTCTTGGACCAAGATTTTACCATTAATGCCATTAACCAGGTTGAGGCAGAACGTCAGGGATATCAGCCGGTCGAATTGGTTGGCAAGAGTTGCTTATCATTAGACTGGGTCAAAGCAGCCCCTGAATTACTCAATCAAATTAGAGAATCCCTACGAACGGGCCAAAAAAACACCTGGATCTCACCTAAAAATGAAACAGAGCCTTATCTTAAAGATAGAGAATTTCGCATTTATCCAATCCGTAATCGCTTAGCTCAGATAGATCAGGTGATTGTTTTTGCCCAAGACGTATCCGAGCGCCGGCGTTGGCAGGCCTCTCTCTTTCGTTCAGCCAACCTGGCTGCCGTTGGCCAATTAGCCGGTAGTGTAGCCCACCAGATTAATAATCCGTTAACCGTGACGATGACTAACAGTCAGTTGTTACTACTTGAGATTGCCCCTAATAGTGAAGCATATGAGTTAGCGACTGGTATCTTTAAGGCCGGAGAACGTATCCAGAATATTATTACCAATTTGTTGGAGTTTTCAAATCAAGAAACTTACTTTTTCACTCAAACCAATTTAATTGACACCATCGAAGGGGCCTTGGCCTTAGTCATTCGCTCCCTGAAAAAAGCCCACATCGAAGTAATGAAAGATTATCAGGCGCAGCCAGTGCTTTCCGCCAGCGTCAGTCATCTGAAACTGGTTTGGATGAATTTGTTATTAAACGCCCGTGATGCGGTGATAGATTATGCGGATCAGCCCCAAATTACAATCTCGACCAGCTTTGTGTCTGAACGAGAAGTCAAGATAGCTATTTCTGATAATGGCAGTGGTATTGCTGAAGAAGATTTTGAGCAACTATTCCGGCCCTTCTTTTCGACGAAGCCTGTGGGGCAAGCCTTGGGGCTGGGATTATATTCCGCTCACGCCATTGTCGAGCGCCACAATGGGCACATTGAAGTTTTTAGCCAACCCGGTGTCATCACCACCTTTGAGGTGATTTTACCGCTTGACAATCCACGTGATTTGTAAAGTCGTCACAAAACCATAAACATACACCAAAAGGCCGGTCTTGAGATAGAGGACCGGCCTGTTTCTTAAAGAATTCGGGGAAATTTTTAGGCATCAAACCGTATTCGAGTAAGTTTGTATCATCCTAAACGAGATACCAGGATCAATTCCGGTGACATCTCTAAACGAAGTCGGGTCTATAAATGCCCAAGCGACGACAGCCAGCAAACTACAAATACACAGCAACAGTAGACAACCACAGCCGTAGAGTAAATATTGAGTGGTTTTACTACCTTGACCAGGAGGTGTTTCAGAAGAAGGTGTATAAACCGGTGCTTGTTGGGGAGGAGTTTGAGCAGCACCCATTTGAGCTCCCGCTATTTGAAATACCAGAGCGGTCTGACCAATACCGATACTATCACCTGGGTTCAGCACTTTGGAAGTAGTAATCTGGACACCATTGACAAAGGTACCATTGGTGCTCCCCATATCTTCGATAACAAATTGCCCTCCTTGCCAACTAATGCGAGAATGGCGTCGAGAAGCTTCAGGATCCTGCAAAACAATATTCATACCTTCTTCTCGACCAATTATCACCTGGCTTCCTGACAAAGGGAAACTCATGCCTGCCTGAGGACCTTGTCGAACAACCAAGGTGGCTGCAGGTTGGGCATGCCCCATCATTGTTGGCTCGTTGTCATACATTGTCGCTTGTCCTCCCAGTTATTAAGGTAATCTTTTGACACATTATTGACCAGGTTACTGGTGAAGATTTCAGAGTAAGATTTTAATTATGCTCAAGATATTAACAAAAAACTCGTTACATTGTCAATTTTTTCTGTTTCTCAGGAATTAACTATTGCCAGGTTAGCCACTCTACTTTCAGCGGGCCGGTACTGGTTTCCGGGAAACGCATTTTTCCCAGCCGGCCTTCGTTGGTTTTATAGCAAGCTAAACGTCCGGGAATAAGGTGATTATTCGGGTCTACGATGGCATCACTACCATCTATAAAATTGTACTGCTCAAAAGCAGCATTGACACACTTCGACAGAGGCAAACCTGCTAGCGAACCAGTGTCGGGCATAGGGGCCAGTTTCACTCCCCCTTGTACTTCAAATTTTCGGACACCGTTACTTACACTCCATCTGAAATCGTTACCAGGCACTTGGCCGTTATCAAAATCGACCGTCTGATTAGGCTCAATAGTTATGGAACCCGAGGAGATAATAGCGTTGATGACCTCAACCGTTCTCTTTTCTACCAGTTCACTGCCATCTAACAAGATTACCCGGAGCTCATAGGTTTTAGTTTCTTTGGGACAATCGACAGTACTCCCGCTGCCAGCGACGCCATTGTTCTCATAATAGACTTCTTTGACCCCCCTGACATTCCAGGTAATATTCACACACTCTCCCCCTTGAACAGTAGAGGGCGAAACATCAAATTGTATAAAGATTGACTCACCGGTCGGGGTGGGCGTATCGGTCGGGGTGGGCGTATGGGTGGGGGTAGGCGTACCGGTCGGGATGGGGGTATCGGTTGGAGGAACGGAGGTAGCGGTAGGCGTATCAGTGGGCGTGCTACTGGGTATGGAGGTCGGGGTGGGAGGGGCAATCACGACAGGCACACCTTCGACATTAGAGATGCTGGAATAGGCAGGGTCTGCAGACACCCAACCAATACCATCCGCCGCCGGACTAAAGCGAATTTGCCACCATTGTTGATCCCCAGAACGGCCAATAACTTCAACGGTTGTGCCTGTGGGCAAAAGTCCCAATAAATCATATTGAATGCCAGGACCAGCCCGAACATTTAGATCCGTTTGGGTCGTTAGCGAGGGACTGCCTGGCACAGTGGCGGTCGGCGTTTCGAGCGTAGGGGTGACCGTTGGCGTATCCGTGCCAGCCGGTCCACCACCTGCCGCATTAACCGTAATCAAGGTAGGAGCGCTAACGGCGCCGCGTTCGTTATAAGCTCTTACCTCCAGCGTATAGCTGCCGGGAGCCTCAGGTGTCCATTGAAACGAGGCCGTCAGGGTAGGCTGGCCCTGAGCGACCGGACTGATTGATTCGGCAGTTTTAAGACCGCTCACCCATAACTCCATCCGCACCACGCCAGCGGGGTCTGAAGCGGTCGCCTGCACTGTTAGGGGTTGATTAACCGACACCTGGCTCCCGTTGACTGGCGTGGTAATAACAACTACGGGAATATCGGTTACCGCAGAGCCTCCATCCTGAGATAGCAAGTAAATGGTAATTCCGGCAATAATAATAAGGGTGAAAACTAAAGCTAAAATTCCACCAATCGCCAGAATACTGAATCTGGATGATTCTGGCTTTGTCGGCCGTGATGCAGGACGAGGCATCGGTTCTCTCCAGACGGGAGCGGATATAACTGGCTCGGGTGGGGCAGGCGCAGGCATAGCGGCAAGATAGGTCGGTTTTTCAGATGCAACCTGGGTGGCACCAATTGTGGGTGGGGCGGAAAACCCTTTTACGCCAAATACAGAAGAGCCAATGCTAATAATATCGGCCGGTTGTAATACATGCTGGCCCACAATTGGTTTGCCATTCACCAGCGTACCATTTGTGCTGCCCAAGTCTTCTATGATAATCTCATCGTCCTGTCGAATCAGGCGGGCATGGCGCCTGGATACCTGATTATCATCCAGAGTAATATCATTCTCTGGATCTCGGCCAAAAGTTAATACATCGTTGACAATAGGAAAACCTTTACCAGCTAATGGGCCGGCGTGGACAACCAGTTGCAATTGCGGCTGGTCAGACTGTTGAGAAAATTCTGGCTCAAAGGCAGATGGATGTCCCATACAAGAACCCCCTATAATATAAATAAAAAGGTAAGCCTAATTTTCCTTATAATAATCCCATTTGGTTGCAAACTCAAATTATTGTACCGGCTGTTTTGCTCTGTCTCAGCAGTATTGTCTCGAAAAAGTGATAGAGTAATAGTTTAACAGTTGAATTTGAGAGCAAAACATGTTACAGTAAAGTTAAGATGATAAATGTCCAGTTAGATATTTTACAGGAGAGAAATGAGTAAACATCAAATATGGCTAATAGCCATCATATCGAGCTTTTCGACAGTGGCGATTATCGCCGGTTCGATGCTATTTTTTAGCTGGGCACTGGCTGCATCGTCATCAACGACCACGCAACAAACTATAGATAACTTTGCGTTTGTCAGTATCTCTTCACTGGCTTTTGAGCCGGTTGATCAAAACGCCGCCTATAATAAAGATGTCAAGCGACAAATGTTGACTCTGAATAGCCAAACTGGCCGCTTTGTTGACGGTGAGAACATCTTTATAGCCCCGCTGATTTTGCCCGATAAAAGCATCTTGACCGGGATGACCGTCTTTGGTGAAGATTTCGATAATCAGGGGGCGGTACAGTTGCGTCTCAAACGTTGTTACCACAACCAGGCTCGCTGCATAAACCTGGCTGAAACAACCAGCACGGATAGTTATGCCGCTGGCCAATTTGAAACAGTCAAAGTGACCATTCCGAATGAGGTCGTAGACAATAACTTTTACAGTTACATCCTGGAGCTTGAGCTAACGGCGCTATCCAGCAGTGGGCTGCGCTCGGTACGGCTGGAGATGGTGGATAGGAGTGGCACAGCAGCATCACCGGCTGATGTTAATAAGTGGTCACTGGCCGGAGAGGTTACCAATTTTCTGCTGCCAAATAGTGACTTAACTCAGGTACGAGTCTGCACCGATGATTTGAGCCATTTAAAGAACGCCACGCATTATCCCCGCCTGGTGGTTGATGGCAAATCGATGCCTCTTTCGTCCAACAGTTGTGTTACCGTCTGGGGACGAGATATCGAAGTACAGCGAGCCTTGAATACCGGCCCTTCTTCAGGAACGTACCAATTTTTAAGGTAGCCCGTAACTACTTTTAACGTTCAAAACCCCGGTTTTTAAGATCTTGTGTAGCCAATTCAAAGTAAAAAAGAGCAACGTTCAAAACACGGGTGTTGCTCTTTCTTTAAGTAAAGAGACAATTATCGGCGATCAGATGTTCAGGCTTCGGTAAATGGTTCGAGTATTTTTTGTGCCGGATAATTGTGGGGTTTTGGAACACAAATGTGACATTATTAATCCATTTCCACGGGAAGGTCAGTTGAAGGAAGGGTCCCACATTCTGTAACAACTGTATTGCTATATTCTGGGCTGGCTGCAGTCCCCTCCTTCTCAGCTCGCAAAATGTACACGAGGCGGTACTGTTCTTTGTCAGTAGAGACACGGCACAAACCACTTTCTAAATTGGTTACCGTTGCTGCTCCCTGGGCATCCCCCTCATCACCGACAACACGCTCGACCTTTGGCCCGTCAGGCTGCCACTCTCCCCAAGCATAGTAGCAATGTCCCTTCCAACCAAAGATCGAATCGACAAGGGGACACTTCCGCTTCCACTGCCGGCTATAGCGTTGCGCAATCAGGACAAATTTATCGGTATTTTGATCAAAGTGTCGCCATTCTGCGGTCACGTTGCCCGAGTCAAGGGATGATGAAATGCTAACATTTTCACGAGAACTATTAGCAGCGGCAGTACTGCTAGACAGAATTATATCCAACTCAAACTGTTCATCCTCAGGGGGGACAACATCTACGTTTACCTGAGCTCGAACCGTACAAGCGCCATTATCAGCATATAGCGTAATCACATGCCGGCCAAGTTCCTTGGCCGGAAAAGTTGCTCTACCGCTTTGATCTGGCGTAGAAATAGACTGGATATCACCGGTCGGGTCTTCAAAAACAATGTCAAAGTTAGTGGCGTTGATAATATTCCAATCCAGAGTAATATTTTCTCCGAACCTGGCTATGACGTTGACTGGATCAGTAGGTTGGTAAACATTGCCCACGCCAAGAATTTCAAACTTGTTAATCACCGGTGCGCCGTAAATACCGGCGGTACACTCTCTCACCACTTCCATCGTCACGCCAACAATAGGGCCAAAGAAGACGCCATGAGGATTACGCATACGCCAGTAGCTCTGATGAATACCTGGTGTGACCGGCGCGTTCAGCAACACCTCTACCACCGCCGTTTGGTTGGGCTTGCCCTCTGGGACAATCAAGCGATTGGCGTCCAACAAAGCATTGCGGCGAGCAGGTTCAGCCGGAAAAGTTGACTCAAAGGCTACGCCACCTGAACCCATAGCTCGGCCACCATAGAAGGCCAGTTCGTAGCCCGGCCCCCAGGTACACGTGCCAACATTTTGCAAGCGCCACCCCCGAAAAACGATGGCGCCACCGACAACTTTAGCCGGTACATCATCATCTTCGGTAATAACCACTCGCCGGCTGGTATCCGAGGCGTAAACCCCCACATATTTCGCTGCATCACAAACGGGAGGGGTCAGCTCAGGTAGATTCGCCTGTGTTGGGCCCGGTGGAACACCAGGGGCAGGAGGAGGTGGTGGAAAACGGAGAATGGGTGTGGGGGTTGGTGATGGCTCGACTGCGGCCACCGCGATGACAACCTCAGGTTCTGACACCTGGGAAGTATCGACCGGGGCGGTCCTGGTGGTGATGATCTCGGTTGGGGCGGCCTCGATTAAGACCGGGGTTGGCGTTGGGGTGACGGGTTCAAATGCAGCCGCCTCAGGGGGTGTTTCGGTCACTACTGGCTCAGGAGGTGATAGAGAAATTTCTGGGGAGAGGCTGGCCTCAATCTCTCGGGTCAGCTCTGATATGGGGTCATTATTGGCATTGTAGGCAATCACTCTAATGGTATGGGGGCCTACTTGCTGGGGAAACCATTCCTGGAGGACGACCCCATCGGTTGGTACATCAGCGCGCAATAATTTATCGGTTTCTGCGCCAGGCTCTCTCACCAATAACTCTACCCTGGAGATGGCCCCAGCATTTTCAAAGGCACTTTGAATTTGCACCGGACTGCTGACCAATACTTTGGCACTCTCAGCCGGGGCTAGAATGCCGAAAGTTGAGGGACCGCTGGGAATTTGCTGGCCACCACCAATATCACAAGCACTTATCAGCAAAATCACGAGTAGAATTATCAGGATCAGGGCTAAAATTACCTTAAATTTAGAGAAATATTTAACCACCGTAAATCTCCTTATCCCAACAATCTCCAAATGAGCACTCCAGACTTTTAGGGGTTTAGAACCCCTAAAGGTCTTCATTCCACAAGAAAAATAAAAATCGAATAAATAACGCTACCCTGCCCAGGGCTCAACAGGCTGCCCTCTGCCATCATTTTATTCCACGTCAAAACCAATGTATTCTGATTCCGACTTTTCTCCCAGTTTGTTATAGCCAACGACTTTAATAACGTAATGACCTTTCTGGGTAGGGACAAACATCTGAGAGGTCGTAAAGGCAGTTTGCTTAAAAGGAGCTACGTCGGAACGAATGAGAAGATCAGTTTCGCCCGATGGAAGCTGAACCACATATAGCTCAACGTGAGAAACGCAATACCGGGCATCTTCGGTATAAGATTTAACGACGACCGGCTTGTTCAGTGGCAACGGACCTTCTGGTGCTTTGACCAAAAGCTGAGTGCGAACTCCCCGGTAAGGTGGTGTTTCCGTCCCGGTAGAACTACAAGCGGTTAGCACCAACCCAAGCATCATCCCTAAAGCAAAAAATATAATCCCCAGTCGTAACGTGAAATACTTTTTCATGAGCACAAAGTTACTCCCTAATTAGCCAGGGTCATCTTTAATTATAATATGTAAACTCAATATGTAAAGTTCATTATAACATAAGATTCCTAAATTGGGGAGTCGTTCACTCAAAATTGTTAAATGCAAACAGATAACAACACCGCCCCTGCTATCAAGGACGGTGCTGTTGATGGCAGATATGTCTTCAAAAGTCCGGATTTTGGCAGTTAGCTGCTGATTGCTAACAGTTGGTCACTGGTTATCAGCCGGTCTAACTTGGGGAATGGTCCCTGAGGCCACATAATAAGTAGCGGGGTTATTTTTGTAAAACTCCAACCAGGCTTCTACGGTCTCGGTAGTGGCCTGAATGCGTGAGATGCGGTATGGGTCAAAAGCAGCAGTATGGGGAGAAGACACTGCCTCGTCGCCATAGGTGGCCACAACATCGTACTGATAATGCCGGCCATCGTAAAGACCTCCTCGGAGGAGACCCTCTGACCGGGGACGCTTGCCAAAGGGCAAAGCCACCGAATCGACCTGGTAATCGGGTATCATCGCTTCGATCAGCGCCTGGCTGCGCCCCAGTTGGTGGTGGGTCTGTTTATAATAAGTTTGTGATAGGTCAGCTCCGTTGAGGGTGTAGCTGCCCACTTCCATCCCCCACTCCACCAAATTTTGCAGTTTCTGCTCGGCAAACTCCGGCTGGCCAAACAACAAATAAGCCGGATCATCGGCCTCGGGTTGGACAAAAAAGGTGGCTCGCATAGGCCAATCGGCCGGATGCTCCAGGTGAAAATCATAAAGTACCCCCACAGCCGAATTGGGGTCAAGACTACCATCGGCCAACAGCCGATATTGGCTGATGTGAGAGCCATCAAAAGTAAGCACAACGGGTCGTTTACCTGACGGGACGTAGTTGAGCCGTCCACTCAACAAATCCTTTGACTGAAGAAGAGGCCAGCCATCTTGGGCCAGTCGTTCCAGGTCGCGTTGATATTTGGAATCGCCCACGACCAGGTCACGCAGGTTAACCGGATAGTAGCCGGCAGCCCACAATTGCTCTAAATCGCGGCGAAAACCGGTTAAACTGCGTTGCGAAGCACCATCTTTATGCCCAAAGTTTTCGTAACGCAAGATCATAATTTCGCCACTTTCGTTAGGGGGATATTGGATATCGGCGGTCACCAGGGCGTCAGGAGTATATTTAACCCGAGGATCCCACAACATCCAACCCCCGGCCCCGGTATCGTAAGCGGCAAACATTTGCGCTCGGACTTCATCGGGCGTGTAAATGCGCCGGTCGAATTGGTAATCGGGAAAATCTTGGATCCAGGGACGAACGATAATGTCGGGATTGGTCGATTTCACCCTGGCCATTGCCCGCAGCATACTTTGGTAAACAACCTGGTAAGGAAAAGCGACTGCGAAATCATACTCAGGCATGTTGGGCAGGCCATGATCATAGGTAGAGGGGTAAAACATTGGCGAAAGCACATCGAGATAGGCCGCCATCTGTGACAAATCCTGGCCAATGCGAAAATCTCCCTTGTGCCAGGTGGTGTAGCCAAAAACGTCAACGGCCAGCTTGACCGGGTAAGGCTCCAGGGCAGCCTGGGCTTTAGCCAAAAAGCCGTTAATGGCTTGGGTCCGGGCGGCAGGGGTATCGGCAGGTTGGGAGTAAGCAATATTGCTAATGGAACCATCGGTGGGAAAACGAACGTAATCAAATTGTATCTCGTCAAAGCCACGCCTGGCCGCTTCAACGGCCAGGGCAATATTATAATCCCACACCTGTTCGTGAAAAGGTTCCAACCAGGGGAGTTCTTCCCGGTCAAGCCACAATTCCCCGGTAGTGGCGTCGATAACGGCCCATTCAGGATGAGCGCGAGCCAGATAATTGTCTTTAAAGACCACGATTCGGGCAATGGCGTAAATGTCTTTCTTTTTTAGGTTTTGCATAAACGTTTGCCAGTCCCTGATTGTGGGCGCGTCATTAGCCCCAATGGTGGTGGCAGTAATCACCTCACTTTTGTAAGTGACCACGCCCAGGTCGCCTTTAATATCGAGAACCAGCGCATTTAGCTCGGTCGTATCAATCAGGTCGAGGGCATGGCTACGCAATCCCTGGTGACCGGCGGCGTGGTAAGTCATATACAGCCCCTTAATGTAAGGGGGCAGCCCTGGATCTATTTCAGTTTCCCTCGTTGAAGATACGGAGGAGGAAATAGTGGTGGTAGCGGTAAAAAGTTCGGTTTGTCCTGCTGGCAACCTCAAAGGTTCGTCAGCCTGTACCAGAGGCGGCCAGACCAGAACCACCAGCGTAAAAAAACAAAACGCGATTGGTGGAAGTAGTAATCGGGTGAACATTGGTCATCAAAACCTTTCTGGAATCGGTTATTGACTATATTTTGTCACAAATTCATTATTAGTCAATACCAACTCACTCGTTCACCGGCCACTTATTTGTGCTTTCACGCTTTCGTCACCTAATCGTCGGATTTGCGTCAGGGTTCCACATCTACTTTTAAACAAAATGTGGTATTATTATAGTGCCTCAAGTAAAGGATTCTGGAACAAAGGCGTAAAATAAGTTGAAACAAAAAAATTTTTCTGAGAAGGACGTGACTGAACAAGCGCTCATCCAGCGCTGGCAGAGTGGTGACACCGACGCTTTCAACGAACTGTACACCCGGTATGCTCCCACAATTTATCGTCTGGGTTGGGCTATGTTGCAGCAGACGCAGTCAGCGGAAGATGTGGTGCAAGAAACGTTTCTAAGGGCCTACAAGGCCCGACAACGTTTCGACCCCGGTCGAGCCAGTTTTGGCACCTGGTTGTACCAAATTGCCTTAAACTACTGTCGCAGTCATCTACGTCGTAAACGCCTGTTGACCATCTCCTGGCTGCGCTCAACAGGGGAAACGCCCGATATGCCCGACACCAGGCCTGGCCCGGAAACCAGTGCACTGCGCGGTGAGTACCAGCGTATGCTTTGGGAAGCGGTCCAAAACCTGAGTGCGCCCTTGAGAGAGGTTATCACTTTGCATTACTATATGGAACTGCCAGCCGTAGAAATTGCCGTCATGCTCAATTGTCCGGAAGGAACCATTTATTCCCGGCTGCACAATGCCCGACGTCGCCTGGCCAAGATGTTGACCGAAAAAGGGATGACCGCCCCAGAGATACTTGAGGCCCAGAATGCCCACTAAGCACGTTGCCCAGTACATTGAAGCCTATCTTGATGAGCAACTTTCGACTGAAGAGCGGCAGTTGGTGGAGGAACACCTGGCCGCTTGTCCGTCTTGTGCCCGTTATTTCTTTGACGCCCAGCGCTTAAAAACCTCGTTAGGCCCGGTGATACAAACGGCCTTGGGGCGACCCATGCCACCTCCAACTTTGCGTCGTCGAGTACGTCAGGCCCTGAATGAGGAGCAAGCTTCACGCCAGGTTACTTTTCCCTGGGCTATTCCGGGACGAGTGCTCAATACGCTGGGGACGTTGGCCGTTAGCGCCCTATTGGCCTTTGCTGTTTTTGGAGTCATTCAAGGCCAATTACCGGGGGCTGAGGAAGTTTTGCCTGAAATTAGCTCGTTGCGGCCAAGCAATGATGGCGGGGGGCAGATCTCAATACCTACCAGTACGGCCACGCCGATGGAATCCGACATTACCGCGACCCCGCGCCTTAAGCTCTCCTCTCTGGGAGAGACTCTGCCGAAACCAACACCATCGCCTACCAACGTCACCGGCGACAGTTTGTCTTTGGCCACCCCACTACCTCCGGCGGAGGGGAGAATCGCCACAAAAGACCTGCTCCAGCAGGAATTAATAAGGGAAGATAACTCTCACCAGCAAATTACCGAGCCAAAGTTACCCGGTGGTACGATGGCTTTTGCTTTTTTTAATCCGGCTGCTCATCGCCAGGTTTACGAAATTCATCTGATTAGCCCCGATAGTACGGATCATCGCCTTTTTCCTCTGGACGGCGTGTCAGAACCGGCCCTACGCTGGACAGACGAGGGGCATCAAATCGCCTATCGGGCCTGGAGTGAACCAACCAGCCCCCGTTCTTTGTTAAACAGTAATTTGGAGGGCTACCGGCCCCGTCTGATTGGTGGTTTTTGGGAAGACGCGCAACCTGACTGGTCTCCGACTGAAAATCGGATCATTTTTGCCTCACAGCGGGAAAGTGACCGACGTTGGCGATTGTATACGATTTGGGGGGATGGCAGCGCCGAGAAAGATTTGCGTCGAGAGGGGCAATCACCCTCTTTTGCCCCCGATGGCTACCGTTTTGTCTTTGTGGGCTGCGATCATGCGGGTAATCAGTGTGGCCTATGGCTGGGTGACTTAGATAATAGTGAATATGGCTCCAGGTTATTTTTGGCAGACCCGTTGGCCAAATCGCCAGATTGGTCTCCAGTCGACGAGCAAATTGTCTACATGGCCAATCCTCATGGCAACTGGGATTTATATCTGGTCAACAGCGACGGCAACAATGTGCGTCGCCTGACGACTAACCCGGCCATTGATGGCCTGCCGACCTGGTCTCCCGATGGAAAATGGCTGGCTTTTCTCTCTGATCGAGGCAAAAATTGGGGCATTTGGCTACTACACGTAGCCAGTGGTCAAGTACATCAAGTCTTTAGTTTTGATGGAGGTACCTTTGTACCTCCCAATCGCTCCCCTTACGGTGAACGCAACTGGTGGGACGAACAGTTGAGCTGGGGTCGCTGAGAATCACCAATCAAGGTTCATCGACCGGGGGCATTTGCCACCGACTTATTATTGGTCACTTGTCGATGCCACCGTTCCAGGTCGGCCATATGCTCTTCATAGTGTTGCCAAGTTTCCTCGGCAATGCTTTGTTGCACGATGGTATCATTCAATCGTTCTGGTGGTAGGGTTCGGATTGCTTTCAGCAAAGCCTTGTGGGCCTCCCAGAAATCAATTTCTACTTCTTGCCAGCTCCACTTTCGTCGTTCCAGATAAATCTCACGATTGAGGGCGTCCACATCAGGCTCCGCCTTGAGAGGAGTATCCGTATCATGCACCTCATCCAGGAGAGAGGCACAACGCCATTCCCAGGCAGCAATGTGCGCCAGCACGTCTTTCACCGACCAGCCGTTGGGTAACATCGGCTCTATCAGCGTGGCCACAGGTACACTGCGGTACAGGCGCAGAATCTTAGCATAACTGCGTTCAATTTGTTCGATCATCACCTCAGGTGTGTTCCTCATAAGTTTATCTCCATTGATATACTTGTCTCCATTAATAGCATTTACAGAACACAATCGCTTAAAAATTTCAACCTGTGCAATTGGGAGGCGAACAACCTTCCCGGAAGCTATAAAGTGACTTTAATTGGACCAAAATTTGCCATCGTAGTCATATTTTGTCCAGCAAGACCCGCTGTAGCTTCCGGGAAGGTGAGCTAATTGCACAGGTCGAAAAATTTGGCTATAAACAAGTATTGTGGTTAAATTTAAGGAAAAGTCAACTTTGCGTTAACAAATCGCCCCATACACCGGCAGTAAAAAAGGCATAATCTTTTCGATTATGCCCTTTTCTCTAGTTTCTAATTTCTGACAGCCAATTTCTAATTCAAAATCTTTAGCGTTGGATCTGACTGGAATTGGCGGGGGGCATGGATGAGATTTTGCATACTGACGGCTGCAGCGACCTTCTGGGCCACGGCCTGGATGGCCTGGGCCGCCGCAGAGTCAGGATCGTGGGCTACAATGGGCGTGCCCTCATCCCCGCCAATACGAACCTGTGGTTCGAGCGGGATTTCACCCAGAAAATCCACCCCAACTTGCTTGGCCATCACCTCACCGCCGCCGTGACCAAAAATATCGTAACGCTTACCGGTATCGGGAGCGACAAAATAACTCATATTTTCAATCACGCCCAGAATGGGCACATTGAGTTGCTCAAACATCTTTACGCCGCGAACCACATCACTTAGAGCGACCTGTTGGGGGGTGGTGACAATCACGGCTCCCGTCAGGCTCAAGCTTTGGGTCAGGCTCAGGCTGGCATCGCCCGTACCGGGCGGCAAATCAACCACCAGGTAGTCCAAACCTCCCCAATCAACAACCTCCAAAAATTGGCGTAGGGCGTTGTGAATCATAGGCCCGCGCCAGATAACGGCCTGGCTGGGATCGATCAAGAAACCCATACTCATCAATTTTACGCCGTAGGCAGTGGGCGGGATAATTTTGTCATTCTGTGTTTTGGGGCGTTCGTTAACTCCCATCATCATCGGAATATTGGGACCGTAGATATCGGCATCCAGCAAACCCACCTTGGCTCCAGCCAGAGCCAAGCTAATGGCCAAATTGGCCGAGAGCGTACTTTTACCCACCCCACCTTTGCCAGAGGCTATAGCAACGGCATTGCGCACGCCGATGTCCATTTTGCCCATCAAGCGAGCATCGGCTGGAACGTTCGAGTCAAAGTTAATTGTTACTTTTTCAACGCCCGGCACGGCGGCTACGGCTTCAGTGGCCTCTGCTTGCATTTGATTTTTAAGCGGGCAGGCAGGTGTGGTCAGCATAATGGTGAAACTCACCTCACTCCCTTTGACTTCCAGATTTTTGATCATGTCAAGGGTAACCAGGTCTCTGTGCAACTCCGGCTCAATCACATGACTGAGGGCTACCAGTACCTGATCTTCTGTTACTTTGGTCATAAATTAAGCTCCTGATTATTGTCCTCTTCGCTGGAGATAAACACAGGTGGCTACGACAAGTTGTATCTCCGGCTAAAGCGTCGAGAGTAACTATTTCCTCCACACCGCTGTGGTTCAACCAATTCGAGAAGTATAACTCAAAATAGTTGAGCTGTCTATTGTTCGGAGGCGGTTTTAGACCGGACCTGGTAGCAACAAGCGCCATCTCCACGGGCCAGATGGCTGAGGCGGATCACTTCGGCACCGAGTAAGTCTTCCAACATGGCCACATCATGGTCACAGGCCGAGTCACAGCTTTCGGCCACGTGAAAGATAGGGCAATTGGCTTCGCGCAAAATAAAGGTACCCCCCGTGCCGATCTCCCAGCTAGACATATAACCATCAGCCTCACGTAGTTTGGTCAATTGATCCAGCCGGACATCCAGGGTTGGGCCATTGATTTTACGACGATAACTTTCGATAATATACTCTGTACGCATCCGAAAAATGGCGTCAATGGCCTCTGTACCGTATAATTCCTTGATGGTCTGCAGAACCGTTGTGGCCAATTCCTCGTAACGGCGCGGGAAAAAGTTGTCGGCGGCCTCCCCAAGTCGGTAGACAAAGTTTGGGCGTCCCAATCCCCGCTGAACCTCCTCGTGGATAATCAGTCGATCACCCTCCAGTTTGGTCAGGTGACGACGAACAGCAACGGCGCTAATGCCCAGCAAATTAGCCAATTCGTCAGCAGTCAACTCGCCTTTCTCTTTTAACAAGATCAAAATCCGGCGACGCGTGGTAGGCATGTGTCTGTTAAGTAACGTACTTTTATGTCCATTACTCATAAATTAAACCCTGCTTCATCAGATTTCAGAGCAATTATAGCACAAGATTCTAAACTTTGCAATATTTAATAACCAAATAGTTGACAAAGTCAACTTGGCATGTTACAATAGCCTCATAACTCAAGACATTTAAGGTTTTTAATAAACAGCAAAAGGAGTATCAAGCTAAGCATTATGACTTCAGCCCTTTCTATCAAAAACTTGCGCGTGAGCGTTGAAGATAAACTAATTCTAAAAGATTTAAGTCTTGAAGTAAAGCTAGGCGAAATTCATGCCATCATGGGGCCGAATGGCTCCGGCAAAAGTACGATGGCCTATGCTTTGGCCGGCCACCCCAAGTATGAGGTTGAGGGTGGTGAAGTTTGGATGGACGGCATCAACCTGTTAGAGCTACCCCCTGATGAACGAGCCAGAATGGGCCTCTTTTTAGCTTTTCAATACCCTACCGCTATCCCTGGTATTAGTATGGCCAATTTCCTACGCACCGCTGTCAACGCCGTCAAAGGGGGAGGCAACGGCAACGGCCAAAAAGGTATCCCTATTGTTCAGTTCCGCAAGATGCTGACCGAAAAAATGGATCTGCTCAAAATCGACAGGAGCTTTGCCCGCCGTTACTTAAATGAAGGCTTCTCTGGAGGGGAAAAGAAACGAGCCGAGATTCTACAAATGGCCCTCCTTGAACCTAAATTTGCCATTTTAGACGAAACCGACTCTGGCTTGGATATCGATGCCCTCAGAATTGTCTCCGAGGGGATCAATGCCCTGACCGGTCCGGATCGGGGCTTCATCGTGATCACTCACTACCAGCGCATCTTGAACTATATTAAACCTGATTTTGTGCACGTAATGTATGATGGGCAAATTGTAGAGGCCGGTGGTCCAGAACTGGCTGAATGGCTCGAAGTAGAGGGCTACGATCAATTAGTGAAGGCCCAGAAATAGAACGGATGGAGCGTGAAAATGGCAACAACCTTTGATGTTAATCTTGACGATTATAAGTACGGTTTTAGTGTTCCCGAAAATTACGCTTTTAAGGCGCGTAAAGGCCTGGACGAAGATATTGTCAAAGAAATTTCGTGGATGAAAAAAGAGCCCGAGTGGATGACCGAGTTTCGTCTACGGGGCTATCGCCACTTCATGGAGCGCCCTATGCCCCAGTGGGGAGGACGTGGCCAACTCAATACCATTGACTTTGACGATATTTACTATTACATCAAGCCCGTAGATGCTGAGAAAGCATTTCAATCCTGGGATGACGTGCCCGAAGAGATCAAGAACACGTTTGACCGCCTAGGGATTCCCGAAGCCGAGCAAAAGTTCCTGGCCGGCGTGGGCGCCCAGTACGAGAGTGAGGTCGTTTACCACAGCATTATCAAAGACCTGGAAAATAAAGGGGTCATCTTCCTGGATATGGATGCCGGTTTGCGTGAGTATCCTGATCTGGTCAAGAAATATTTTGGTACGATTGTGCCCCCAGAGGACAACAAATTTGCGGCACTTAACACCGCGGTTTGGTCTGGGGGGAGCTTCATTTATGTGCCGCCCGGAGTGCACATCGACCTGCCGCTACAGGCATACTTCCGCATCAACGCCCAGAATATGGGCCAGTTTGAGCGGACCCTGATTATCGTCGACAAAGGGGCCTATGTCCATTACGTCGAGGGCTGTACGGCCCCGACCTACTCGACCGATAGTTTGCACAGCGCCGTGGTCGAAATCCTTATCAAGGAAGGAGCGCGCTGCCGCTACTCGACCATCCAGAACTGGAGTCACAACGTTTACAATCTGGTTACCAAGCGGGCCCAGGCTTACAAAAATGCAACGATGGAGTGGGTTGACGGCAATTTAGGCTCTAAGCTGACCATGAAATATCCGGCCGTCTGGTTGATGGAGGAAGGGGCCCACGGCGAAGTCCTGTCCATCGCCTTTGCCGGCAAAGGTCAGCTCCAAGATGCGGGCGGCAAAATCGTGCATGCTGCCCCCAACACCAGTTCGGTGATTACCAGCAAGTCTATCAGCAAGGGAGGCGGTCGCACTACCTATCGCGGCCTGGTGAAGGTAGCGCCGGGGTCAGTCAACAGCAAAAGCAATGTGGTATGCGACGCCTTGATCCTGGATGAGCTCTCTGCCTCCGATACCTTTCCCTACATCGAAATTGAAGAGCAGGATGTAACGATTGGTCACGAGGCCAGTGTTTCCAAGGTGTCCGAGGAGCAACTCTTCTACCTTATGAGCCGGGGAATCCCTGAAGACCAGGCAGCGAACATGATCGTCAGCGGCTTCATCGAGCCTATCGTGAAGGAACTACCGATGGAGTACGCCCTTGAAATGAATCGTCTCATCGAAATGGAAATGGAGGGCTCCGTAGGTTAAAATGTCACCACAACTAACCGCAACCAAATCCCCAGACAAGTTACTTGAAGCAGGCGTTTTCTCCCGGCATGATATCGAATCCATTTCAGCGAAACGGAACGAGCCAGACTGGTTGAGAGAAAAGCGCCAGGCAGCCTGGAATCTTTTCGAAGAGATTCCTATGCCCACCACTGCCGACGAGGGTTGGCGCCGTACCAATTTACGAAAAGTGAAATGGCAAAAATTCAGGTTGCCTGATTCTCCTTCCTTCGTACCCAGTGAGGGACAGGTCAAAGACCTGGCTGACCTGCCGGAGAGCGTACGTGACGCGATAGAGGAAAAATATCCGGCTGCCGGTCGAATCATCATTGCCAACGATCAAGTCGTTTTCTACGAGCTAAACCCGGCTCTGGTTGAGCAAGGGGTTATCTTTACCGATCTGTCTACGGCTGTGGCCGAACATCCCAACCTGGTCCAAAAGTATCTGGGGGCTGAAGCCGTGCCACCCTCCAACAGCAAATTTGCCGCCCTTAACAGTGCCCTGTGGCAGGGAGGGGTTTTCCTGTACCTGCCCAAAGAGGTTGAGGTGGAACATCCCTTCCAGGCTGCGTTTATCCTTGAAGGTGAAGGCAGTGCGATCTTTCCCCGCACTTTAATCGTGGCCGAACGCTTCGCCAGCGCTACCTACATCGAGGAAAATATTTCCTACAGCCAACACGGCCAGGCCCTGAACAACGGGGTAACGGAGGTTTACACCCATGATGGCGCTCAAATTCGTCACGTGGACGTCCAGCGCTGGGGAGAGGATGTTTACAACTTTAACGTCAAACGCTCGGTTGGCCAGAACGATAGCATGATCATCTGGGAAACGGGCCAACTTGGCGGACGTTTGACCAAAACCTACTACGACAGCATCCTACCCGGCAATGGGGCCATGACGGAGTTTAATGGCGTCTACTTTATGCAGGGCAAGCAGCATCTGGATATCGACTCGCTGATGCACCACATCGGTCTGGCCACCGGCGGTGACCTGTTGCTGCACGGGGCAGTTAAGGAGAACAGCCGCAGTGTGTTCACCGGCCTGATCAAGATTGAGGAGAGTGGCCAGCAAACAAACTCCTATCTGAAGAACGAAAACCTGATCCTGGACCGTACCGCCCGGACCGACTCGATCCCCAGCCTGGAAATCGATGCCAACGACGTGCGTGCTTCCCACGGAGCGACCATCAGTAAAATTGATGAAGAGTATCTCTTCTATTTGATGAGCCGGGGCATCCCGCGTAATACGGCCGTACGGATGGTCGTCGAAGGCTTTTTCCATAAAGTATTCGACCGGATGTACAACGAGCGGGTTCGCGAGAAACTATTCAATGCCGTCTCGGCCAAGATTGGCGATTAGTCATTATTGATCGCCTACTGCCGGATTGGCGAGCGAAGCAGTCACATCTGGTTTGTGCTGACCTATCTGTTGGGCTATGCGAATGTACGAAACTATGATGGTAGCTGGACCGAGTGGGGTAATCTGGTCGGTGCTCCCATTGAACGGTGATAACTGCAATTGATCAGTATCAATTGACCATTATCTTTCTTTAGGGGGCAAAAGAAACCACGCTTGGGTCCTTTTGCCCTCTCTCTTTGCATAAAGAGTATGAACCGGCAAGATCACATCGATAATCTCTTGGAGCATTACGAAACACCACGGTATTATGGCGCTATTGCGGGGGCCGATGTAGTTGTGAAAGGCGACAACCCGGGCTGTGGTGACATAGTGACCATTTACCTGAATGTCGGTGAAGGAGATGTCGCTGAAAAAATCCATTTTGAAGGCGAAGGCTGTGCCATTAGCCAGGGGGCCGCTTCTATTTTACTGGATATGGTGCAAGACAAACCCCTTGCTGAAATTGAGGCCATCGACTATAATGTCCTGATTGAAAAATTGGGCCGAGATGTGGTATTGACCCGTGTGCCTTGCGCTATCTTGAGTCTGAGCACGCTAAAAAATGCCATTCGCCAATATTACGCCCGCCAATTGCGGTCTGACCAAACTTAAGTAGGGAGTCAAGTTCTATGTTCGACGTCAATACCATTCGTCAGGATTTCCCCATCCTGCAACAACAGGTCAACGGTAAACCCCTGGTTTATCTTGATAGCACGGCCAGTTCGCAAAAGCCGCTTTCGGTGATCGAAGCGATGGACACCTATTATCGCGAATACCACGCTAATGTTCATCGCGGCATCTACTACCTGAGTGAGAAAGCCTCGGCCGCTTATGAAGCAGCCCGGAAAAAGGTAGGCCGGTTCATCAACGCCCGTAGTTGGCGCGAGGTAATTTTTACCCGAAACACCACTGAGAGCATCAATTTAGTAGCCTTTACCTGGGGCCAGACTAATATTAAAGCGAGCGACGTGATCCTGACCAGTGAAATGGAGCATCACGCCAATCTGGTCCCCTGGCAACAACTGGCAGCCCGCACCGGCGCGACCGTAAAATATGTTCCGGTAGACGAACGCGGCTGCCTTGACATGGACACCTTTGATACGTTGCTCACGCCAGAGGTAAAATTGGTGGCCATTACCCAGATGAGCAATGTCCTGGGCACGATCACTCCCATTGGCGAAATCGCCCAAAAAGCACACGCTGTCGGGAGCCTGGTCTTGCTGGATGGGGCCCAGGCCGTACCGCATATGTCTACGGACGTACAGGCCCTTGACTGCGATTTTTTGGCCTTTTCCGGCCATAAAATGTTGGGACCAACCGGCATTGGCGTGTTGTGGGCCCGCAAAGAGATTCTGGCCCAGATGCCCCCCTTTATGACCGGGGGAGATATGATCAAACGGGTCAGTTTTAACGGAGCCGACTGGAATGAACTGCCCTGGAAATTTGAAGCCGGCACGCCGGCCATTGCCGAAGCCATTGGCCTGGGGTATGCCGTGGATTACTTGAATGAACTGGGCATGCCTAACGTGCGCCAACACGAAATCGCCTTGACCACCTATGCCCTGAAACAACTCGGTCAAGTGGAAGGCATTCGTATCTACGGCCCGCACGAACCCACGGCCCGGGGTGGGGCCATTGCCTTTACCCTGGGCGATATCCATCCCCACGACGTGGCGGCTGTCCTGGACGGCGAAGGTATTGCCGTTAGAGCCGGCCATCATTGCGCCATGCCCTTGCACGAGAAATTTGGCTTGACAGCCACCACGCGGGCCAGCTTTTACGTTTACAATGGCCCGGATGACGTGAATAGACTGGTCCAGGCTCTGGACAAGACGATAGATTTGTTAGCACGATAGACTGCAAAACGCTAGACCAGGAATCACTATGGATGACTTCTACAAAGAAAATATCCTTGATCATTATCGTCACCCGCGCAACGCGGGTACGTTAGAAAATCCCACCCACTCCCACGAAGAGTCTAATCCACTCTGTGGGGATATCATTCGGATTGATTTGCACGTTAATGAGGACAACATCGTTGATCAGGTCGCTTTTCATGGCAAAGGATGTGCCATCAGCCAGGCCAGCGCCAGTATGCTCACCGAAATGGTAGAAGGCAAAACGCTGGACGAGGTTAAACAAATCAGCAAAGAAGATATTTTAGAAGCGCTGGGCATAGAGATCGGCCCGGTGCGGATGAAATGCGCCCTGCTTTCGTTAAAGGCCCTTAAAGTTGGCATTTATGGCCTGAGCGAAGTGGCCTGGGATAGTGATGAGGACGATGACTGGTAGTGCAAAGAGGAGAGTCAATTAAACTATGGCAGATTTCATCAAAGTAGCCAAAGTTTCAGAGTTAGCCCCCGGCGAAAAGATGCTGGTTGAGTATGAGGAGGAGGACGTGGGACTCTTTAACATCGATGGCCAAATTTATGCCATTTCTGATGTTTGCACCCACGACAACGGACCGCTGGTCGAAGGCAAGCTAGAGCAGGAGTGGATTATCTGCCCTCGCCACGGGGCTCGATTTAATGTAAAAACCGGTCAGCAGACTATGCCTGCCTTTGCCCCGGTCCCATTGTATGAGGTAAAGGTTGAGGGTGATGATATTTTGATTGCCCCGACAGAGTGAAAAATTCAGGAATGTTTCAGAAATAAGGTAACACTTTCGCAGCAATAACATTGGGCCAAGAAGAAGCCACGTAAAACGTAAAGCTTAAATCTAATATATTAGGGAGATACGATGTCTGACCAAACAACACCTGCCAACAGCGATAATGTCACAGAGGAAACGATACGCGAGGCATTGCGGGCAGTACTTGATCCCGAACTCCATCTGGACGTGATCGCCTTGGGTTTGATTAAAACGGTCAATGTTGAGAGTGACCCGGTTGAAGTAAAAATGTTGCTGACGACTCCGTTCTGTCCTTATGGTCCGTGGCTGGTTCAGCAGATCAAAGATACGGCTGAACACGCCGCCGGCCGTGAGGTCAAGGTGGAAGTCGTTCCGGAGCAATGGAGTCCTGAAATGATGGAAGACCCGACCTTGTTGGGGTTCTTCTAAATTGTTAAGCCATGTCTCATCATAAAGAAACAGAAGTACCAGATTTACGAATTGTACCGGCTGAATCGATCACGCTGCACGAAGAGGTGGACGAGCGGCGAGTGACGCCTCTCATCGAGCGGTTCAAACAGGACGGGTTTTTAAAAAATCCGCCGATTGTGGCCCCTTTGCTCGACACGAATCGTTTTGTGGTGTTGGATGGGGCCAACCGGACCACCGCTCTGTGGAAAATGAAAGCGCCCCATCACCTGGTCCAGGTCGTGGATTACGAAGAGGTAGAACTGGATACGTGGTCTCATTTGATTGTGGGCTTAACGGAGCTGGAGTTTCAAACCCGTCGATTGGAAACGGGCCTGTGCCTGGCTGAATCAAATTTAGAGACGGCCCAGTATGATCTGCTGGCTCGCCGTATATCGGCCATCTTATGCTCACCCCAGGGTGAAGTTTGCGCCCTGGGGCGTGGCGGTAATCTGGCGGCCGAGGCAGCCGACCTGCGCAAGTTGGTCAGTATTTACAGTGGACGCTCGGCCATTCACCGGGTTAAAGCTACTGACCTAGCTGAATTACTGCCCTACTACGATAATGTGACGGCCCTGATCCGCTTCCCGCGCTACACACCGGCCGACATTCTCAACCTGGCCTATGATGGAAATAAGCTGCCCACCGGCATCACCCGGCACGTCATTTCCCGCCGGGCCTTGCGCGTTAACCTGCCCATCAACGTTTTGACGGACCAGGACAGTACCGAGGAAAAGCAGCGTTGGCTCAGGCAGTGGATCAAAGAGAAGCTGGCCAAACGGCAGATACGTTACTACGAGGAGGCTACCTTTTTGTTTGATGAATAGTGACAAAAGGACAAGTTAGCAACTCGCCCTACAGCATTTGATTTGACGAATTGGGTTAAAATAGGTAAGATATACCAACCCTACGTTGTCTATAGAGTGGTAAGTAGATATGGCAGTTTTGTCAGGAAACTTAATGATGACGGGTAAAGAATTTTGTTGTACATGTATTAAGCGGGCCCGGTAGCCCCGCTCTCGAAGGCTGAGAGTTGGGGCTGCGGTAGCCCGCATCGCCGTGTGCTAACGACGATGAGACTCTCAGCAAAACCGGTCAGATATCTTTATTTCTGCTCACTTGATCACCACCAATAATTGCATCTTTAGCTTGTTGAGCCAGGCTCATCGTCTACGTCGTTAGCGATGAGCCTGTTTGTTTTATCCAATCAACCTAATTTGTCTGGCCAAAAATATCCTATCGCTGGAAAAAAGAAAGGAGAGAATAAAAATGACTACTGTCCGAATTCCCAGCCCATTACGCCGCTATACCAATGGTCAGAGTAAAGTGGCAAGTACCGGAGCTAACGTTGACCAACTCATCGTCAATTTAGAGACGCAACACCCAGGCATCAAGTCTCGCCTGTGTGATGACAATGGTCAGATTAAACGGTACGTCAATATTTTTGTCAACGATAAGGAAATTCGCACCCTACAGGGCGCCGAGACACCGGTAGCCGAGGGGGATGAAGTGACCATCGTACCGGCTATGGCCGGTGGTCAATCATAAGGGGGGATAATGGGTTATTTAACCAGCGATCAACTAATTGCCGGGCTGCGCAAAGACATCAAAGAAATTGACGTCCACGAATTGGCCGACCGGATGGACGATAACCGGGTGGCCCTGATTGACGTGCGTGAACAGGACGAATGGGCCCAGGGACGTATTGAAGGTTCGCTGCACATTCCCCGAGGATTTTTGGAGCTGCAAATTGAAGCTTATGTGCCCTATCGTGATCAGCCCATTGCCGTTCTGTGTGCCGGGGGGGTGCGCAGTCTGTTGGCGGCCCGCAGCCTGGAGGAGATGGGCTACACCAACGTAGTTTCCGTGGCCGGCGGCTTTACCGCCTGGAAGAATGCGGGGCAGCCCTTCTCAACCCCCCGGATGTTGACCGAAGACCAACGCCATCGCTACAGCCGCCATACCATTATGCCCGAAATGGGCGAGGAGGGGCAATTAAAGTTGCTGGATGCCAGGGTACTGCTCATTGGAGCCGGTGGCCTGGGCAGCCCGGCGGCGATTTACCTGGCCGCGGCCGGTGTGGGTAAAATCGGTATCGTCGACTTTGACGTGGTAGACACCAGTAACTTGCAGCGACAAATTATTCATCGGTTAGAAGACGTGGATCAACCCAAAGTCGAATCGGCAGCCAGAGCCATTACCCAGCTCAATCCTGACGTGGAGGTGATCAGTCATCACACCCAGTTGACCAGCCAGAACGCTTTAGACATCATCAGCCAGTACGACATCGTCATCAACGGCTCGGACAATTTCCCCACCCGCTACCTGGTCAATGACGCTTGTGTGCTGTTGGGTAAAAAATTAGTGGATGCCAGCATTTTCCGGTTCGAGGGGCAGGTGACTGTTTATGATGCGGCCAATGGGGGGCCTTGTTATCGCTGTCTCTATCCCGATCCCCCCCCTCCGGGCGAAGTACCAAGTTGTGCCGAGGGGGGTGTACTCGGGGTCTTGCCCGGTATCATCGGTAGTCTGCAGGCCACCGAAGCCATCAAACTGATCCTGGATCGGGGTGATCCCCTGGTCGGCCGGCTCCTGCTGTATGATGCCCTGGACGGCGAGTTCCGCGAGTTGCGAGTCGGTAAAAATTCTGATTGTCCCGTGTGTGGTCATAACCCGACCGTGACCGAGTTGATTGATTATGAAGCTTTCTGCGGTATCCCACAGGTCACCCCGGTTGCTGCGAATGGTGCGGGGCAACCGGTGGCGGCTTAACAATAGCTATCAGCGGTCAGCCGTCAGCACGTTGGCACGTTAGAACGTTTCAACGTGTTAACATGTCACATTCTACTTGAAAGCTGACTGTTGATCCTGTATGTTTACAAATAAGGAGGTCAATTATTATGACACCCGTACAAACGATGGAGAAACCAGTTACACCTACCTTTGCCACCGCTCGGTCGGCCCAACCCCGGCCTTTAGGCGATAGCCTGTTAGCCCGCATTGGCAATACTCCGCTCCTGCCCCTACACCGCATTGCGGCGGCCGAGGGGGTGTCGCCCAACGTGGCCATCTTTGCCAAGGCCGAGTGGTTTAATGCCAGTGGATCGGTTAAAGCCCGGCCGGCCCTGGCTATGATCGAAGATGGGGAGCGGCGAGGCCTGCTCACCCCGGAAAAAACCATCATCGAGGCCACCTCCGGCAATACCGGCATTGCCCTGGCTATGATCGGCGCGGCCAAGGGCTACCGGGTCAAGCTGGTTATGCCGGCCAACGTCAGCCAGGAGCGCAAAGGCATCCTGGCCGCTTATGGGGCCGAGTTGCTTTTGACCGATCCCCTGGAAGGGATTGACCTGTCCATCCGTACTGCCCAGGAGATGCTCGAACAGAATCCCGACCTCTATTTCCGGCCCGATCAGTATAACAACCCGGTCAACTGGCAGGCCCACTACCACACCACAGCGGTGGAAATATGGGAGCAAACCGGCGGAGCAGTGACTCACTTTTTGGCCGGGATTGGCACCAGCGGTACTTTGATGGGCACCGGTCGCCGGCTCAAAGGCTTTAAGCCGAGCATTCAGGTAACGGCGGTCGAACCAGCCGACGCACTGTCCATTATCGAAGGGCTAAAACATATGGAGAGCAGCATTGTGCCCGATATTTACGATCCGGCCTTCCCCGACCAGAAAATCGCCGTTCAGCCCGAGGATGCCCACGAAATGGCCCGCCGCCTGGCCCTGGAGGAGGGGCTGTTCGTAGGCTATTCGGCCGGCGCTGCGGCCTGGGCTTCCATTCAACTGGCCAAAACGCTCGAACAAGAGAGCATTGTGGTGACCGTGTTCCCCGACGGGGGCGAGAAGTATCTGAGTGTGTCGAATAGGTAGCAGGGAGCAAGGTAGAAGGTCGCAGGTGGCAGGTCGCAGGGTGGTGAAGTGAGTACATAGAACAAAAATTGACAATGAAAAAGTAACTTCCGGTGAGACAACCCCATAGAGCATCCAACCACGTAAAACGTAAAGCGTAAAACCTAAAATCAAGCCATAGATAAGTCATTACGCTTCACGTTTTACGTCACCTGCCCTGTGGGTTCACGACCTGGCTGGCAACATCAAGCGGAAGTTACTTTTTACCCCACTGGCAAGCCAAATTCTGGTTTGATGGAGTATTTACCTGGGATGTCTGGATAAGTTGCTATACTGAGCGTACTTGAAATGGGTGTAAATTTATGTCTACTCATCAGGTGTTATTTTGCTGGAGTCGAGACTGTGCGAAGCCCCCTTTAGGGCCTGTGCCCTGTGGGTATTAGCCGGTGATTTCGAGGCCTGGACCGGCTGAAGCCTCAACTCCAAATGCATTCATTTGATGTACCCTCAGTATATGATCTGCGGTGAGCACTCATAGGAACTCGTGGGAGGCGTGGTGTCTTCACCGTAAAAAGGAGTCCGAATGTTCGGGCTCCTTTTTTACATTCAACGTAACTGCCTACCCTCATGTCATTCCGAGGAGTGCAGTACCCAAAGGGCATAAACGACGAGGAATCTCCGAAACTTTGGCCCAAAAGAGGTCTACCCTGTGCCCCTTGGGTATTTACCAAAACCTTGGGGATTCTTCACCTGTTCAGAATGACATGGTAG
>DAOUMU010000575.1:0-4606 GCA_034409055.1 Anaerolineae bacterium | reverse complement strand
GCCTACCCAGGAGTAGAACTCCGTTTGGCAGGTGCTTGGCGTGTTCGCCCGCCAATTCTGCCCCGAAAAGTTCAAATTTCCGACTTTAGAGACGATTTCGCTCCTGGTTGCACATAACTTACGCTAGCGGCCCCAACCCACCCTATATACATTCTGACGGGCGGATTTATCGGCGTATAGCTGACTCGTCTGATCCAAAACCGGAAACGGACAGATTTATATTAGATCAACTTTGGCAAAGGGGGAGAGATTCTCAAGCAAAACTCTCATCTTTTCTTGAGACTGAATTAACCCTCTCAAAAGGTGAAGAGGAAGTCAGCTATATGGAACTTTTCTTATTACCTGATCCTCTTGAGGCCTCTCAACAATATAGTGGTTTGAATTTCGACCAGTTTGTTGAATTGATGAGCGATACGAAAGTTCCTGGTATAAGTATTTCGTGTGATAATTTTTATACGATGGCTAGTGGCTTTATTGGACGTCAGATTAGTATAAATAATCCATATAATTTGGTGATCACATGGAAACATTTCTTTAATGGTTTTAGTAGAGTGACTATTCCGTTTCCGTCTACTCAAATAGGCAGTATTACGGTCGGAGGTTGGCTACACGGCTACGAACAAGAAACTGCCGTAATTCAACTACTTCAAAGAAGAAGAGGATATTATGCGAGTTATCTGCTAGACATCAATCAGCTAATTTTTGCAGTGATCGGTACTATTACTCAGCAATATCGTCTTATGGAATACGGGAATATTAAGGGGCCTCTATACGCTAAGGCAGTGCTTCGTAACATCTGGAGAAGGATACCATTCTTAGATACGGAAAGGTATATCCGTTTTGTATCTGAACACGGCTTCCCAATAATTCAATTTACTGATGAATTTGCCCCACCTGATACAACCTATGATAGTCTTGTGTTAATACCAGAAAACGAGACACAAGATGAGAACGAGGATGAATATGGGAATGGAGAAAAAGAAGCAAGGAGACAAGGGGTAAGGGCGGCATACGTTCTTGGTTTTATTCTGAATGCGGTAGGTATTCCCATACAAACCTTTACCTCAGATGAAACTAGTAGCAGCGGATGGTGGGAAGCTGCACAACGAACTCCTAATGTAAGTAAGCATCGAACAGAAATATTTAAAGTTTGGTAAACGTGGCCTAAGTTACAGTCGGCGATGGCCATCGCTGACCCCCACCGCTGCTTCAAAACCGCCCGTGCCCGTTCCCGTATTTCTGGATTTATATGCAGCCTCGAGCCTGAGACCTAACCGTCGATTGAAGTCCCGTTGCTGAAGCGCGCCGCATGAATCCTAATACGTTAGCTGGCGAAGTTTCACGGAGTTCAGTAATGAATTGTTCATCAACTAAATCTGAATGTCAACCTTTTCCCAAGAAAGGGCAGTTGGCTAAAAACTTAAATTTGAATCTTGATACCATATGTAAAAAAATAGATTCTGAAAAGTCAACTGTCTATTATTACATTGTTGACACGATAGAGAATCAAAATGGAAGTTTTGTTCAGAGAGGCTGTGGGCCAAATTTTCAAGGGGGTTTTATAACACTCTGCACCTGTAGACCTGATATGCGTGCTTACAAAGATGTTAGCTCTTGGAAAGATATTTGGATTGCGGGTTTTTCTAATAAAAAAACGGGGAATGGAAGACAAGCCCTTGTATACCTGATGAAAGTGGGACAAGCTTTCGAGGCGCATATGGATTTATGGCTTTCAATAACCATTCCTGAAAGGACGAAACAAGCAAAGCTAGCTCATCTTCATAAATGTGGCGATATATACCAACCACAAAACGATAGAATTAATAAATTTAATCCATATGATTATATTTTTCCCCGTAATGACCATAGACATGCTCCAAACAATTATTGGCATAAAGATATAGATTATTTTTCTAATTTTACTAATAGACGACCTTCTCTATTAGTAGGCGTCCCAGAATTTAGTTTTTTGTGGAATAAACCGCAAATATTTTCTCCAATTATCCAAAACGAACAAATAAAAAAAAGTGACGATCTTCGAGAGTTTCTATTAAGTTTGGATGAAAGTCTATAGGGGGAGTCTTGCGCTCCAAAGGGCCAGTAAGTTACAGTCGAGGGGGAAGTCGCCTTCCCCACCGCTGCGTCCGAACCGCCCGTGCCCGTTTCCGTATTTCTGGATTTATATGCGGCCTCAAGCCTGAGACCTGACCGTCGATTAAAGTCTCGTTGCTGGAGCGCGCCGCATGAATTCCTAATACGTTGGGCGCTATCATAAGCAATTTGAAAGTCATAAAGGAGGACAATTCTATGGATTCGCCGCTTGCTGTATTCGCCGTAATGCTGGCAGCAATATGGAGTGCTGCAACACTTGTCCTAAAAGCAAATGACTTCCTAACTGGCCGTCGTGACAGGATTATGAATCTGGATGGGGGAAAAGAACTGAATAAAGCGGAAAAGCTGCTTCTTCTTAACAATGATTATAGGCCTACGCTGATTGGGACAGCAATTTTCTACATCTTCTTGTTGGTAACTATATTAGCTTCTGTAGTTTTTTTATTCAACCTAGAAGTAAGCAAGCGATTTTTCATTATAGGCATTATTAGCCTTATGTTTATAACCCTCGGCTATATTTTCTTTACTAACCTAACGTTTGCGCAACTGAGGGCCACATGTTTCACGGGGGCGCAAAATTGAATAATCGTAAGGGTAGCTGAATGGCTACCAATCCAGACAAACAAATGATGGTGCCGGCAAATGGGCCAGATTCGTCAAAAATCAACGAATTACCGAGGGCATTACGTACCCATCGGGCCCGGGCTCGGGAGACAATTCGGACCAAGGTTTTGACTTGACCGAGGGCCTGGGTGAAATTCTGATTGGCCTGGGCGAGCAGGTCTTTGACCCAGGCCGCGGCCCAGCGGACAAAGTTGGCTCCAAAAACAGCAAATTGCTCCTGAAGTTGCATGCCAATGGGGGAGCGCACCAAATGACGTTTCAAAGTAAAGACAGATTTTCCTTCTTTGATCGCCGCTTCAATGGTTTGGCGGCCATTGTACCGTTGGAACCAGTCCGGCAAGGCTGGTGGCAGGGCCTGGTCGTAGTAGAACAAAGTGGTATAGCGGACTTGGTCCGGCAAATAATAACGCACCAGCATCGCTTGCAGGGGATAAGGACAATCATTTTGGTAATAATCACCCATGGCGACTGCTTCAGCGTTTTTCCCCACCCGCGTCCACTGCGTTTGAGCCGGGAGCTGGCGACGCAGGCTATCGGTGCTGCTGCTATGATGGGCTTTGGTCAGAACGGTGTAGCCCATTTCAATCAGCCAGGTCAGATTGAAACCGGTGCTGAAGCCGGCATCAAGGCGGGCCACAATGGAAACGGGATTGGGGTTGGCCATATTATCCCCTTCCAGGCAGGCCAGCCATTCATCGACAGCCAGCAACTCCTCTTGGGGCTGGCTTATGCACTGATGCAATTTGGTGGCTTGCTGCTGCAACTTGGTCAAATCGCGCCAGGCTCGTGCTTCTCGTGTCTGGGCCGAGGTCAGTTTGCGGCGCATCTTGGCCAATTGGCCGTATGGTCGTTCTTGCCAGCCCTTGGCTCGATAGTCAACCTCCAACCGGGCCACCTCGGCCTGGAACTGTTGAATTTCAGCCTTGGCTGCTCGCATCCGGGACCACAACTCCGTTTGTTTGTGTTGATTACGCGCCAATTGAAGCTCCAATTGATCAATTCGGCTCACGATTTCCTGGCGACGCCCCTGCACCAACTCCACTCGCCGCCGAGGACGAACCTGCAACAACTCTTCCACTTCTCTTAATCGCCGCCTGCAAACATTCGGCCGACAGGGTTCGGCCCGAGTAGCGCTGCAGGGTCAACAACAAGCGCCGCCACCGTTCACTGACCAAGGAACTGAGTGCCACCTGATACCCTTTGCTCACCCCATCATCCATCCAACCAAAATCAGCCTCAGGATAATCGCTGCTGGTTGGACTGACCTCCCGACCGGTCAGATCGACATCAATCACCAACTGGCCCTTTTGTTTGATCTCCCCCATCACCGCCGCTTGAATAAAGGGTTCCGACACCGTCCGCAATACCTCCACCACCGCGGCCAACGTCTCTTCTTCAGCCACTTCCAGGGTGCGGCTGACCTGAGAATAGTGACGAAATATCGCCTGGGCCCAGGCTTCGGCTATCGTCGGGTCTTTGGCTATCGGTTGAGACCCTTCGTTCAACTCTTTCAGATACTCAATCCCACCCAAAATCCCCACCAGCAACTCAATCAACTTCGTTTGGGGTATCGTCTCATCTGGCCCCTTTCGTTGCGCAAGGGGGACCTCTTCCAGGCTCACGACCAGCCCCAACGCTTGGGCAAAGTGACCCAGCACCACCAACCAAGCATGATCCGTCGTGGCATCTATGACCTCCTCAACTTCCCGATGGCCCACCAGTTCTGCTATTTGCCTCGCTTCGGGGCTGGGTTCCTTCAACGACCACTTGATCTCTATCTCTTCGGAAGGCTCTATCGGCATAATCATCGGTCTCTGAGCCAACAAATCTGCCAAGAATTTATCCAAACTCAAGTCAAGACGTTGCAATT
>DAOUMU010000574.1:0-9947 GCA_034409055.1 Anaerolineae bacterium | reverse complement strand
AAAAATTTGGGGTTTTTATCTATTTTGTGAATATTTTATCATTATACGATTTGTGTGTCAATGATTATTCGGTATTGGATTTCTTGCTTGAAATTAAATAAAGCAAAATACCCTATTTGCTGTTAATATTTCTGTATATTACGCCATAGGGGGGTTTTGTCTGAAGAAATAAAAGAAAAACAAAAAACGCTGCCTTGTGGCAGCGCCTAAATGAGTTTGCAGAATGTTCTCAAAACGGTCGTGAGGCGTTAGGTTCTGTTGACATTTGTCCAAAAATGTCATTCCGAGGAGCGCAGCGACGAGGAATCTCCGGCAACGAGGACAAATTCAAGGCGAAATAGGAGATTCTTCGCTCCCTTTAGTCGCTCAGACCTGTCCTGAGCGAAGCCGAAGGAATGACATAATCCGAAATGTCAACACACCCTAGTCCTGCTCGATCAGATCAATATACTCGGCCTTATGTTGATCTTCGGTTCTTATCTGAAGTTTTTCCAAGAGTTCGCCAATCAGTTCGGCTTTACGTAAGGCATCTTTAGCCGACCAGGTCCGGCTCTTGATTTCCAAATAAATACTATCGGTATCCGGGCTCGAAAGTTGGTCCAGATTAATGGCAAAGTCTGTATTTTTATAATTAATGTGATAGCGGCGACGATGTTTGGTCACTTCTCGTTCGGCAATGGGCTTGAAATACTCCCGATAAAAACGAAGACTCTGGTTTGCCGAAGCGGTGTAGCGGGCCCGCGTGAGTAGAACAGAATTTTCAAATTCTTTTTCACTGGTTGGACCCATCAGGGTCATCGTGTAAAAAGTTTTCTTTAATTCCCCCTGTTCATCTTTGATCTCATCCTCTCGGAAGCGCAATCGACCGGCTTCTTTATCTTGAAACAAAAAATAGGTATCGTATTGGTCTCTTATTGAGTGGCGATACGTATTGATACCTGCCTCTCTTAAAATAGCATCAATGTCAATCATCTCCTGGCCTGTGTCTTGGGGGTACAGGCAAACTTTAACTTGGATCTCATAAGTTTCTTGGGGGATAAAATTAGCACTGATGGCTAACAACTTGGACAAAATATTCCCTTCGCGGGCAATCAAGAAAGCGTCAATACGCTTAGCGATTTGGTGAGCTTCGGCAATAATCATTTCTTCATTCAAGGTTAATAATTTACGATCGCGCATCAAAACTCGACCATCGACGACCACATCTCTGACGTCGGTGGCTTTAGTGGCGTAGACCAATTGGGAGTAAATTACCTCTGGATCGCGCGTAAAGCGTGGCAGTTGGTGAGTGTGGTTTACGGAAATGATGGCAATGTCCGCCCGTTTGCCCGGTTCCAAAGACCCGGTCAGATGGTCGATGTGTAGGGCACGGGCTCCTTCGATGGTGGCCAGAGCCCAGGTGGTTTTAGCCGGTAACAAGGTAGGGTCGCCGAAAGCCCCCTTTTGTAAAAAGGCGGCCAATCTGGCTTCCTCAAACATATCCAGGTCATTGTTTGAAGCCGGACCATCGGTCCCAATGCCGACATGGAGGCCCATATTAACCATTTTTTCGACTTCGGCGATACCGCTGGCCAACTTTAGATTACTGCTGGGGCAATGGGCGATGCCCGCCTGGTGTTGATGTAAGGTGCGTATCTCATTTTCTTCCAGGTGAACGCAGTGAGCAGCGATAACTTTGGCCTTAAACAGGTTGTATTTTTCTACCCAGGGCACTACGGTTGTACCGTATTGATTACGGCTGTTTTCTTGCTCCAGGGCCGTTTCGGCAATATGAATATGCAAAGGTACGTCAAATTCGGTAGCCAGAGCAACGCAATTTTGCAACATGTCAGTTGTGGCTGTGTAGGGGGCATGAGGACCGACCGCCGGGATAATCAACGGATGGTTGAGCCATTGTTCTATAAACTGACGGCAATAGTCCAGGCTTTCATCGTAGTTCGTGGCGTCAGGAGAAGGGAATTTAAGGATAGTCTGGGCTAAAACAGCCCGCATACCGGCCTCGGTTGTGGCCCGAGCCACCTCGGTTTCGTTGTAATACATATCGCAAAAGGTGGTGACACCGGAACGAATCATCTCGGCACAGGCCAGTAGGGTACCAATGTAACAAAAATTGTGGTCTACAAATTCTCGTTCGACCGGCATCATGTAGCCATATAGCCACACATCCAACCGCAGGTCATCGGCTAACCCTCGCAGTAACGTCATAGGGGCATGGGTGTGGGCATTGATTAGACCGGGGCTGATAATGCAATCCTGACAATCAAGGGTGACGGTGGCTTCGTAAGCTGCTTCTATTTCGGTCGATGGTCCTACGGCTATGATGCTCTTATCTTTTACGGCTACCGCGCCGGTGGGATAGAGATTCATCTGGCTATCCATCGTGACCAGATAGCCGTTGGTGAACAAAAGATCCACAGTTTGTTTTGACATATGGTCTTCCAGCCCTTTCTAAATTTGGCAGGCGTTCAGGGGGCAGAAAAGTTATAAAATGAGCCAGGGCAAAAAAAGCCACTGGCTCCATTTACTAAACACAGTTTTAGCTACCTATTGTGGAGGGGCATAGGGGCTCAGTTATACCTAGAGCCTCCATTCATCCTCACCTTCAAGTTCGTCCTCATCTAAGAAGAGATCATCCTCGTCGTCCCAAACCAAATCGGCGTCTTCTTCTTCGTCAAGGAGTTCATCCTCTTCCCAGTCGGTTTCGTCTTCGTCTAGATCAACGAGATCATCCAATACTTCATAAGTCATGCATCCTTCTTCAGAATCGTATACAATTTCCTCCGAGGTGCATAATTTGTCTTCATTAAAGATACAATCAGTTACTCGGCATACGATTTTTGTGGCCATTACTGCCTCTTATATATTAGGATTGATTGATGTTGCGTAGGTTAAAAATCGAAAGAAAAAAGATAGTAACCATAATGATTGCCGCAGCTACGCACCAACGGCAAATAGCATAAATGACAAACAGTTCAAGATAGGTCAGGTAGGCTGAATATAGCACACCTATTAGAGAAAAGCCAAATATGGCCAAGGCTATATAAGGTGACCAGTTTTTATCACGGATTACAGCTTGATTTTGCGCGACCAGCAACAGTAGCAAACTTAAATAAGCGCCCAAACCAAGTATGGGCAATGGAATACCAGCCAGACTGGCATAAGCACTATTCTTGACGGTATCGCAACCATGTGATCCCCCGCAAGCCAGGGAAGCCCCGGGCGTCGTGTAACCCCACATAAGATAGGCGGACACCCCCAGACCAGCCAAGGCCAGGATGATCATTAGCAATTGTAGCCAATCAAGCGTAACAAATTTTAGTTTGGTGGTAATGTTTGTAATGGCACTCATTGAGCGGCAGCCAGTTCTTGCTCTATAATTCTCTGAAATACCTCATAGGGCTGATTGCCTTCAACCCGCTGATTGTTGATAAAGAAGGTGGGGGTAACATCAACCCCCCGGTTAACTGCCGTCCGGCGGGCATTTTCAACGTCGGCTTGATGGGTACGGTTCGACAAGCATTCAGAGAAGGTGTTACTATCCAGGCCAATACTTGCGGCCAAATCGGTTAAGGTGCTTTGATTTATGGCCATTGCCCCTTGATTTTCAAATAGGCTATGTTTATAACTAAAGAAATCCCCCTGATCTTGAGCGCACCAGGCCGCCTCAGCAGCCAAAGCCATCTCAGGGCTGCCCAGGTTAAAGGGATGAACGATGTATCTTAGTTTTCCGGTATCGATGTACTCTGCTTTTAGCAGACTAAATTTGTCAAGGACAAAGTTTCGACAGTGTCCACAACCATAGTCAGAGTATTCTATCATAGTAACCGGAGCATCAACATCTCCCAACGCAGGAAATTGGCTAACATCAACCGAACCACTGACACTCTTGGGTTGACTACCCAGCCAGATTAAGCCTGCTACGATTAAAAGGGCGGCCACAGCTACAATCCCAATCATTACCGGTGATATGACCGGTTGTGATTGTGCTTTTGGCCTGGATGTGGTAGGTTTCCGGGTTTTTGCCAACTGATTATCCCCCCTATAAATAATTTTTTATGAGTCGCATTGGTACAAAGTTTAGCCAATTTAGGCCAGTCAGTCAAGAATCCAGACTTCAACTGGGGCACCGGCCGGTAGGTGGGTAACCTTTTCTGGTATCACCACCAGACAGTTGGCCCAAACCATCGAGGTTAAAATACCGGAGCCTTGAACCTGCACCCTACTGCCGCGAGTGGTCACATGATAACCATCTGGTTGTAAATGGGCAAAGCCCCGCATATAATGTCGGCGTCCGCTATTGGTAACCTCTTCATCTAAGATAGCTCGTAACCTGTTTTTCTCCCAGGATCTTTGCCCTCCCAGCTTCAATATAGCCGGTCGGGCAAAGACTTCAAAGGCCACCATGGCTGCTACCGGGTTTCCCGGCAGACCAATGAGCGGCACATTAGCACTTGGCTGCCCGGCTTGGTGACGATGATGCAATATGCCAAAGGCCAGTGGCTTGCCCGGTTTAATGGCCACTTGCCAGAATTGCATCTCACCCTGGGCGGCGAGTACATTCTTGACCATGTCAAAGTCGCCGATTGATACCCCGGCCGAGGTAAGAAACAGGTCAACCTGTTGAGCCAGTCCGGCGCGAATTTTTGCGGTCAAATCTTCTACCGTATCCCGGGCAATGCCCAACATCACCGACTCACCCCCATATTTCTCGACCATAGCCGCTTGCGTATACTCATTGGAATTGCGGATTTTGCCCGGTTCGATTGGCTCATCGATACCAACCAATTCGTCACCTGTAGCTAAAATGGCTACGCGGGGACGGCGGTAAACAGGTACCTGAGGCTGGCCAATGGCGGCCAGGACGCCCACATCTTGGGGACGCAGTCGATGACCGGCTTCCAGAACAACCTGACCTATTTTTATATCCTCACCGGCCGGACGCACATTATCGCCTTTGGCAGCCGAACGGTAAATCATCACTTCGTCCCTGGCCAAGCCTTCTGTTGGGATATGTTCGCTGGTTTCTTCAAAGCGAACCACCGCATCGGCTCCGCCGGGTATCGGTGCGCCGGTCATAATGCGGGCGGCTGTTTGGGTAGATAGTTTAATAGAGGTGGATGCCCCAGCCGGAATATTGTCAGTGACCTTGAGTCGCACCGGCGTTTGTCGAGAAGCATCCTGAACGTCAGCGGCGATGATGGCATAGCCATCCATGGCAGAGTTGGCAAAAGGAGGCACATTAATCTGGGAAACAATTGGCTTAGCCAGAACCCGGTTCAGACCTTGAGTCAAAGGCACCCATTCTGTTTCAACCGGGGTTATCTTTTCCAGAATGGTATTCAGCGCCTCTTCAACAGCAATCAGTTGGATTCGATTGGACGTTTTCATAATTTTTAGTATACCATAACCATTGAGTTCGTCAACAAACTGTTAAATTTGACCAAAAAGGTGTTCATCAATAGAATAACGAGATTGCTTAGGTTGAATCGCCGCGTACCTATAGCGTCAGGCGATTTTTCTTTGTTTGATATTTTAATCAAAGATTTTGCGTTTCGCCAACTGGCTAAAAAGAACAAGATATTATTCTGCTTCAGAATGACAGGTTCATAAGTTAAGTAAGGAGTGATAAAAGATCATGGAAGCGATTAAGTTAAAAGTAGAAGTACGAGAAGCAACCGGTCGACACGTAAAGCAGTTGCGCCGGGAGGGGTTAGTGCCCGCTGTTTTATATGGCAAGGATTTTGAGGCGACATTACTGCAGGTCGATGCTCAAACTTTGCACAAAGTACTCCATGAGACTGGTACTCACCAATTGATTGCTTTACAAGTGGGACAACAGAAACCACAGATGACTCTGGCGCGTGATATTCAACGCGATGTCATCAAACATAATTATTTACACGTTGACTTTTATGCAGTCAAGATGGGGGAGAAAGTGACTGCCCAGGTGCCGTTGGTCTTTGAAGGTGTTTCGCCGGCCGTGAGGGACAAGGGGGGTATTTTGACCCAGGGACTGGGCGAAATAGAGATTGAATGTTTGCCGTCAGATCTTATTTCCGCCATTGAAGTGAATCTAGAAGGCCTGGTCGATTACAACGATACTATCATCGTGGCAGATTTGAAGGTACCCAACTCTATCACCATTTTGTCTGACCCAGAGTCAATGGTCGCCAACGTTGAGCCACCACGGATGGTAGAAGAGGTAGAAGCGATGAAAGAGGAAGAAGTACCAGTCAGTGCCGAGCCGGAAGTACTTACCGAAGCCAAAGAAAAGCCCGCGGGGGAAGAGTAATTCCTCCGTTATCTCCAACCTGGATAAAAAAGAATCGGGATGCCCAGTATCCCGATTCTTTATTTTTCTACGTTTGTGCCTTTTATGCTTTACCTGGGGCCAACCAGTTTGACGTCGTAGCCCACGTCTTCTAAAATCTTTTTTAATTCTTCTACATCACCCCGTCCGGCCCAACGGTTACTGCGGCGGTCCCACCAAATGCGATCTTTTAACACGTCGCGTAATTTATCCCGCTCGTTGACCGGAAAGACCATCGTTCGGTTGCGGCGATTAATTGTGACCACTATTTTCTCTTCACTCATAATGACTCCTTGTTAATTTAGTCTATGTAAGTAGAAGGAACTTTGCCACTGATTATACGATACCTTGCCGGCGAAGTGAAGTGATGGTAGCAGGATCGTAGCCCAATTCGGTCAATATCTCATCGGTATGCTGGCCCAGGGTGGGTGGAGACAAACGATAGCTTACTGGTGTATCCGATAGGTGCACCGGATTGCCCATTGACTTAACCAGCCCGGCAATTGAATGCTGCTGTTCTACGATAAAATTGCGGGCTTGGTGTTGGGGATGGGCCAGTGTCTCGGCAACTGTGTTGATAGGGCCGGTGGGGATACCTGTCGTTTTGAGCTTTTCCAGCCAATAATCGGCCGGCTTAGTAGCAAACAACGCCTCCAGAACAGCCACCAACTCGGCCCGGTTTTTGATGCGGTCCGCATTGGTAGCAAAACGTGGATCTTGTTTGAGATGTTCCAGGTCCAAAGCATTACAAAAGTTGGCCCACAAATTTTCTGTACCTACGGCCAGAATAATATATTTATCCTGGGCCTTAAAAACCTGGTAAGGGGCAATGCTAGGGTGAACGTTGCCCAATCGTTGTGGCTCCTGACCACCATTCATCAGCGCAGAGGCCAAAATAGTCAACCAGGCCGATTGACTCTCGACTAAGGTCATATCCAGGCATTGTCCTTTCCCTATTTTTTCTCGGGTGAGTAGGGCTGCCAAAATACCCATAGCCGAGTACATACCGGCGGTAATATCGGCAATGGGGATGGGGTAACGTATCGGTTCGCCCTCCGGCTCACCAGTGACACTCATCAAACCGGCCTCACCCTGGGCAATCATGTCATAGCCCGGGCGCTCGGCGTAAGGTCCATCGCTGCCGTAGCCGGTGATGAGGCAATAAATCAGGCGGGGATTCAATGCCTGCAGGGTTTCTGCATCGACTTTGGCCCGTTTGCGCGAAGCCTCTCTGGGAATATTGCACACAAAAACGTCGGCAGCGGCAATGAGCTTGTGTAGAACTGCCTGGCCCTCTGCTGATTTAATGTTAAGGGTCAGGCTGCGTTTGTTACGGTTGATGCTAAGGAAATAGGTACTTTCGCCTTCAACAAAAGGCGGTCCCCAGCCACGACTCTGATCGCCTTTACCAGGTTGCTCTATCTTAATGACATCAGCGCCCATGTCACCTAGCAGCATGGTGCAGTAGGGACCAGCCAGGGCCTGGGTAAGATCTATAATACGAATGTTTTCCAGAACGTTCACTGTATAAATAACCTCAAAAAGTGGTGTTTAACCTATGATAATCCAGGGAACGAGGGTTGTCAAAGGAGGGGCCGGGGGATGACCTGGCCTCTTGTAGCTTCGGCCAAAGCGGATTGAAAGGCTGGTAAGTCGTCGATGGTGAAGGTGAGGCGTAGGGTGACCTCGGTGGCAAATTCCTCGGCTTCAACCTGACCGTGGTGGGTCTCGACCAGTCGCTTACACTGCTCGTAAAAGCTATACGGCACCGTTACTTGCACTGACTGACGTTCTACTTTTTCAGTTATCGGTAATTCGGCCAGGGCTAATTGGGCTGCTTCGGTATAGGCTTTAACCAGTCCGCCAGTACCCAATTTTGTGCCCCCAAAATAGCGAATGATGACGACGGTCACATCGCCCAGGCCACTGCCTTTGACCACTGCCAGGGCGGGCCGGCCGGCGGTCCCGCTTGGCTCTCCGGCGTCACTCATACCGTGGGTAACCGAGGCTCCGTGCCCTACAGCAAAGGCATAGACGGCATGGGTATGGCCGGGTTCTTCAGCCTTGACTCGCTCGATGAATGCCTTGGCGGTCTCGATGCTTGGGGTGTATCCGGCTCGGCCAATGAAACGCGAATTTTTTACCTGTAGCTCGATTCGGGACTGGCCGTTGGGGATGGAATAACGTTTGCTCATAGATTGCAATTATCGATGAACGGTTAACAATTGTCAAACTGTTTTGATGCAAGATATCTCTGCCTGAGACGTGGGGCAGATGTAAATCTAAGACCACGACGGCCGGCGTGGTATCAGCCAGACGGGTCAGAGCCGTCTGGCAGCATCTCGGCGTAGCCCAGGATGGCGTTGAGGGGGGTGCGCGTATCGTGGCTGACGTTGACCAGGAGTTGGGTTTTTAGGCGGGAGGCTGCCAGGGCCTGGTCACGGGCTAGGGCCAGGTGGAAATACTTGGTACTGAAGAGGTAACGGTGCATCAGGTCCATCTGCCGGTCAAGCATCGTACTGGTGCGATAGGCCGAGGGGTAATCGTAGGCCCGGAGAAAGTCATCCTGACGGTGGCACAATTTGAGGACAGCTTCCAAAGCGGGGCCGGCGGGTAAGGTGGCTTGTGCCCACTGGCGTAAGGTTTGCACTCTGGTTTTGAAAGTGGCTTTATCAGGGGCATGGTAGATGTGCCAAACCTGTCTACTCAAATCGGGGAAAAAGGGTTGGTTTTTGCAGCGAGAGCGGATTTTGATGAAGGCGTGCAGAAAGCAGAGCAGCGGGGTGACCGTTTTGAAGAGACTGAGCCAGCTATGGTGAGTGGCGGTCCAGCCATCAATATTGACCGTTTTGGGGGCATAGCTCGGACTGAGGTTTTGGGCTTCGGTTTTGAAATGGCTGTAGGCTTCGGTCAGCCCTTTGGCCTCGGCGGTCAGGGAGACAGAAGCCCCAAAGATACAATCGCCAGCCACGGTGGTGGCGATATAACATTTGTGACCGTTGAGATAGGTGTGTTTCTCATCGGCCAAGATATCCTGGGGCAGTTTATCGGCCAGTTTGAGGGTGGTGCCCACCACACTATTGGAGGGACGGACATAACATAAGATTGGTGCCGCCAGGCGGCACCAATTCACCCAGGGCTGAAGCCGCCCTGGTCGCAAAACGAGGCATAACATAAGATTGGTTCCGCTTGGCCCCACCCGGTCCCCGCTCCCAACCCCCTCAGCCTTGCTCCGGCGGGGCATAACATAAGATTGGGGCCGCCTGCGCCGCCTCGCCGACCCCCGGCCCGGCCTCAGTGGCCACGCCAGCCCGGCTTCACCTGGCCCGGCCCCCCTTTCAAATGGCCTCCTTCTGGGGTAGAATGAAATCGTCAACCCCCACCCCACCGCCAGAAAGGAGACCAAGGCAATGATAGCCGATTTTCCCTCCCCTGGCAACTCTGCTACTCCCTCCAAGACACAGCTCTTTCAACAACCGAAAGCCAACCCGGTGCCACTGCAACGGCCCAGTCAAGGAAAACAATCCCAAAGCCTACCTCAAGGAACACGACCGCCTCGACAAGACCCGCCAACCGGCCGCTGACCCCGACTGCAAGCTCGGCTGCAAGAAGAAGCGCAACCAGGCCCCGCCCGAAA
>DAOUMU010000573.1:0-6425 GCA_034409055.1 Anaerolineae bacterium | reverse complement strand
TTGATATCACTCAAAATATGGGGGGGGTTGGGGCGAAAACGTCCTTTTTATCTACATTATGGAAAGTAACTTCGATCAGCTAACCCCCGAAGGATTTCCGCCGTTGAGTACTAGAGCCCTCACCACTCTATTTAGTTCAGCAGGCGATGAATAATCTCCGACGACAATCAGATCATCGGTGGATAGTTACCCTGATAGCCATAGCCTTTTTCCTATTAGCCACCACCTATAGCTTTGTCACGCCCATCTTCGAGGCCCCGGATGAATTGTGGCACTACCCCTTTGTGTGGCATCTGGCTCGAACCGGCCAGTTGCCGGTGCAAGATCCGAACCAACCCCAACTGTGGGGGCAGGAAGGTAGCCAACCGCCTTTATATTACGCTCTGGCTGCTATGATCACCGCTCCCATTCCGGCCGATGATTTACCCGCGTTGATTTACCGTAACCCCCACGCCGACCTGGGCCTGGTCAGTGCTGATGGTAATGCCAATATAGTTGTCCACACGGCCCGGGAAGCCTGGCCCTGGCGTGGGGCGGTGTTAGCCATTCATGTGGCCCGCCTCTTTTCAGTCTTTCTCGGTACCGGCACCGTGCTGGCGGTTTACGCCCTGGGACGAGTCCTCTGGCCGGAACGTCCTGCTTTGGCTCTTCTGGCGATGTCCTTTGTTGCTTTCAACCCGATGTTTCTCTTCATTTCCGGCTCCGTCAATAACGATAATTTGATCACCTTGTTGGCCTCACTCACGCTGTGGCGGTTGGTGTCGTTGGTAATGAGTAACTCGCCAGGGCCGGAGCAAACTCAGGAGATATGCAAAGAAGCAGCCGTCTGGCCATTTGTTAGCCTGGGAACATTGACCGGGTTCGCTGCGCTGGCCAAGGTCAGTGGTCTGGGCTTGGTCGGCCTGGTCGGCCTCACCTTGCTGTGGTGGGGCGGCCGGCGACGTGCCTGGCGAACGGTAATAATTGGCAATGGCCTGGTCAGCCTGTTAGCGGTGGCCATTGCCGGCTGGTGGTATTGGCGAAACATCAAGCTATATGGGGACTGGAGTGGCACCGAAAACATGATTGCCATGATGGGCGGGCGTCCTGTTTCGCCCACCCTGGCGCAATTGCTGGCCGAAACACCGGGTCTGTTACGTTCATTTTGGGGATTATTTGGCTATTTTTCAGTGCCTATGCCCTCTCCACTATATTGGTTGCTGAACCTACTCCTGGTGGTTGGTCTGGTCGGGCTATTGGTAGGACTACTGTTTAGTCGAGCTAAAACAGTACCATCTCATCTGGGCCAAACTTGGCCGATCTTGGTCGTCTGGCTTATACTAATGTTCATTGGCTTGGTGCAATGGACCTTGCGTACGCCAGCCTCGCAGGGACGTTTACTCTTTCCTGCCCTGGCCGCCCTGGCCAGCCCGTGGGCGGCTGGCTGGCTGGCCCTGACTCCGCCCCGCTGGTTGGCCCTGCCGGGGCTGGTCATGTTGGTTCTGGCGGTGTGGGTTCCTTGGGGTGTGATTGCCCCTGCTTATGCTCGACCCGCCCCGGTTACTACGCTCCCGGCCTCAGCCCAATCGTTGGCGGTGACCTTTGGTGATGCCGTGCATCTGTTGGCTTACGAGAACGAAATGTCAACCATACAACCTGGCCAGACGTTACCGCTCACCCTGTACTGGTGTAGCGAAAAGCCTATTGAAACCGACTACACGGTTTTTATCCATTTATTAGACGAAAACGATTTAATTGTGGCCCAGCGTGATGTTTTTCATGGGCCCGGCCTCTATCCCACCAGCCAATGGGTGGCTGGCCAGACGTTTGGCGACACTTACGTGCTGCGCGTACCGCGTACGGCTTTTGCTCCGGCCCAAGCCCGGTTTGCCGTGGGCCTATACCATCATACCACGGGGGTTCGATTGCCTACCTCAACCGGAAGAGATAGCTTTGATTTCGGCCAGGTAGAGCTTCATTCGCAGCCCGGCCAGTTTCCCAACCCGCAGGCCCTCCAATTTGAAGATCATATCTCCCTGGTGGGATATGCCGTAGACCGACGACGGGTGACTGTTGGCGACAGGGTGACCTTGACCCTGTATTGGCAAAGTGGGGCTGTGCCTGAGCGTAATTACAAAATTTTTGTCCATCTGGTTGGTGATGGAGAAGCACGAGCGGCCCAGCACGATAGTGAGCCACAAAGCGGGACTGCACCCACCTCCTCTTGGATACCGGGACAGGTGGTGATAGATGCACACCCCCTAACGATTACCCCTAACGCACCACCGGGTGCCTACCGGCTGATCGTGGGCCTGTACGAGGGCGATACAGGCCGACGATTACGGTTACTGCGCGATCAAGGTACATCAGTACAGGCGGACTCAGTTACCTTGAGCGGCATACGGGTGATAACACCTTGAGGTTTTCGTTTGGTCTCATCTGTTGGTCTGACATTACCATTTGCCCACACAGCCAACACATCGCCCATGATATAATGAAAAGAGAAAGTTAGAAGTGTATGAAAAATTATGATATGGATGATATAACAAACAATACTTACACGCCAGCCAAATTCGTTGCTCGCTGGAAATATATCATCTACTACGTTGTTGGCGTGTTCGTTGTTATCGTCTTATTTATCGCAGCTATATTTTTACTGGACAACTATGCCGTAGCCCGACACGAACAGCTATTTAATGAACAGCAAGCTATGCAGACATTATTAGCTAAACAGGCCATAGAAGAAGATATTGCCCACCTCTCCGTCGAGATGAGTATTCTAGCCAGTTTCCTCCTGCCCCAATTCAGCCAAGGTGAACAGGATATTGATTCATTGCGCAACCTATTTCGTCTTCAACAGGCAGCTCATCCTGAAATCATGGCTTTCATCTATATGGATAGACCAGATCACATCGTCTATGCTCAGATAGCTGACATCGCGGCTGGCATCGAGGCAGAGCGTCTCTCACCAGCGTGGGTTAGCGCGTACTGGTCTGAACTGGTTTCAACAGATCAAGGTCCCCTTGTGCCCCCCTTTCACATCACAGTAGACTACCAAATGTATGGTTTGCTCTTTCCAGTGCAAGTAGAGGGGAAACTACACGGCGTACTGGTGATAGTGATAGATATGAATCCATTAATAACGCGTTATGTCGTACCGATGCGATCTGGTCAGTATGGGGCAGCGTATTTACTCGATAACCGAGGAACAATTGTTTATGATCACGAGACAGAAATTATTGGACGTAACGTATTTGACGGTATGCATGCCGACTATCCCGATGTGATCCGATTGGATCAACGATTGATAAACGAACCATCTGGTCAGGACGAATACCACTTTACGGTGCAACGAGGGGGGCAAGTTTCACGTAAACTGATTGCCTGGCATACCGCTTATGTGGGCAACCAAAAACTGGTCATCGCTCTTTCTGCCCCGGATATTGAAATTGACGCAACGCTTTCTGATTTTCGGTTACAGCGCATCATGCTGGGTGGATTACTGGCTTTGACCTTGCTGGCCATAAGTTTTATCTTTTTTCGTTTCCGACAACATATGTCAGCCGAGATTGCCAGGGAACTGAAAGAGCGGGTACGGCGACGCACGGCTGAATTAGCGGCCAGCGAGATTCGTTACCGCACTCTGGTTGAAAATGCCCCCCTGGGCATCATCTCTTTTGACCGTGAAGGCAAAATTTTATCTGTTAACCCAACCTTGTTGGATATCCTGGGCTCACCTTCCGCCGAGGCGACGATGGCCATCAATATGTTGACCTTTCCACCCCTGGTTGAGGCTGGACTCTCAGCCTCATTTATCCGTTGCATGGAAAGTGGTCAAATGATTGTGGCCGAACATCCCTATACCAGTAAATGGGGTAAGACCACCCATTTGCGGGTGCATCTGGCCCCAATCCACAATGCAGCAGGGGAGGTAACAGGTGGACAAGCGTTAGTTGAAGATGTTTCTGCCCTCAAACAGGCCGAAATGACCTTACGCCAAAGCGAACAGGAGTTTCAAACCCTACTCGCCTCTATTACAGATTATGTTTGGAGTGCTGATATTGTCGATGGTCAGGTCGTCTATCGTTATTATTCACCCGTAGTGGAACGAATCACCGGTTATCCACCGGATCATTTTATGAGTGGGGTTGATGCCTGGCTCAATATTATCCATCCCGAAGATAGACCCCAGACTGAACGCATGCTGGCCCAGGAATTACAAGGAGAAGTCGTTACCCATGAGTATCGCATCATCCGGCCAGATGGACAGGTCAGATGGCTGTCTAACACCACCTCTCCCACGTTGGATCAGGCCGGCAAGGTTGTTCGCCTGGATGGGGTGGTTTCTGACATTACCAAGCGCAAACAGGCCGAAGAAATGAGGAGCACGTTAGAGGAGCAACTTTACCAGGCCCAGAAGATGGAGGCGATCGGTAACCTGGCCGGGGGCATTGCGCACGACTTCAACAATATGCTCACGGCCATTATGGGTTACACCGGGCTGGCCATGGAAGCATTACCGCCCGATCATCCGGTACGCAGTGATATTCAGGGCATTCAGAAGACCGCCCAACGTGCTGCCGATTTGACCCGTCAATTGCTGGCCTTCGCTCGCCGTCAGATCATTGAGCCCACAATCCTCAACCTGAACGAACTCATCCTCAACGTAGACAAGATGCTTCGCCGTCTCATCAGCGAAGACATCGAACTGGTCATCCTGCTGGCCCCAAACCTGGGACGAGTTAAGGTAGACCCCAGCCAGATTGAGCAAATCTTGATCAATCTGGTCATCAATGCTCGTGACGCCATGCCCCATGGGGGTAAACTGACTATCGAAACTGCTAACGTTACCGTTGACCAAGATGACGCCCAACGGCATACCGGGATGCCTCCTGGCCAATATGTGAGGCTGACCGTCAGCGATAATGGTATGGGTATGACCGAGGAGGTGAAAGCGCACCTGTTCGAGCCTTTCTTCACTACCAAGGAAGTCAACAAAGGGACCGGTCTGGGCCTGGCCACCTGCTTCGGCATCATCAAGCAGAACGAAGGCCACATCCAGGTCCACAGCAACCCCGACCAGGGAACCACTTTCAAAATCTACCTGCCTTGCGTCCCAGAAACAGGTGAGCCTTTATTCCAGCCTGGCGAAGTCGATGACCTACCGCGAGGAACCGAGACCATCCTCTTGGTTGAAGATGAGGTGGCAGTACGAGACCTGGCCAGCCGTGTGTTACACCAGCAGGGCTATACCGTGTTCGAGGCAGCCAACGGCGACGAAGCGCTGCGCCTGTCTGAGGAACAGGCCGGGAGCGAGATTGATCTACTACTAACCGATATGGTTATGCCCCGGTTAGGGGGCGCAGCCCTGGCCGACCGGCTCAAGCCGATTTATCCGGAGCTCAAGATTCTGTTCATATCAGGCTACATCGACAATGCCACTATTCATGACAGCGTGCAGAAGTCCGGGGCGGCTTTCCTGCAAAAGCCCTTTACCCCCGATGTTCTGGCGCGTAAGGTGCGAGAGGTGCTGGATCGTTAAACAAAAATTTGGCCATTCTAGCGTTACAGCGCCCCACTGAGCAACTTCTTAGCCGCCTCAACAAAGGCAGAAGCGGTTGGCTCATCAATGTTGCAAAAGCGCATTTCTTTCAGGCTGGTCGTTGGGTGTTGCTGTAAATACTCGACCGCTGCTTGAATGATAACCCGGGCACATACATCTTTGGGGCCGCCAAAGATTCCGGATGAAATGCCGGGAATGGAGATACTCTGCAACTTATGCCTTGCGGCCAGAGAAAGGGCACTCTGGATGGCACTGCCCAATTTTTGCGTTTCGTTACCACTGCCCCAAACCGGGCCAACGGCATGAATGACAAATTTGGCCGGTAATCTACCGGCCCCCGTGATGGCCGCACCGCCGGTAGACACAGGACCATGTTGCCGGACCCAGGCATTGCTCTCCTGCTGAATCGTCTCCCCACCTCGACCGCTAATGGCTCCGGCCACCCCGCCACCATGTAAAAGTTGTTCATTGGCAGCATTAACGATGGCTTCAGTCGTCTCTGCGGTAATATCGCCCTGGACCACCCGCACCAGTTGACCTGTTGGTAAGGTGTGCTCAAATAGAACTGTCGTCATGACTTCTCACTCCATTGGCTTTCCTTATTTCACTATGGATAGAAATTCATCAAACCAGAATTTGGCTTGCCAGCGGGGTAAAAAGTAACTTCCGCTTGATGTCGCTAGCCAACTCGTAAAACGTAAAACGTGAAGCGTAATGACTTATCTTTATCTACAGCTCATTTTTACGTTTTACGCTTTACATAGTTACCCCGCAGGATTTGCGTTGTCCGCGAGAATGTTTGTCAAAAGGCAACAAAAAACTAAGCGGCCCCAGAATCGTCTCTGGATCGCATACTTAAACATATTGCCGCAGAAAGGTCTAA
>DAOUMU010000572.1:0-4051 GCA_034409055.1 Anaerolineae bacterium | reverse complement strand
AATCGCCTATTGATGCTCTTTATCAAGCTATTCAACTGGCAATGCACAATCTATTTGAAGCGCTTGGCATCGCCGTTTAACTCTATCGACAATCTTTTTTACATGTTGGTGCGATAAGCGCCTAAGATGATCCTGGCGCGACATACAAACCCTGCCCTATCTTTCTCCACCCAAACGCGCCGCCACCACAAACGCATACCCGTACTGCACCACCCGGCTATCAGCCGGAGCCACCCCCTCCACCAGCCGGCCATACCAATCCCGGATGGGTCCCTCAGCATAAAAAGAAGAACCCGCCGTCAGCATAACCAGCGGAAACTTAAAAGGATTATCCGAACTGGCCAACTCCTCCCCCAACTTACCATATTTCACCATCCTCGCGTAAAATCCCTCAGTCGGATCCTCAAGCGCCGGTACCCAGTGACACAGGCTGATAAAACCATTCACCCCCACCGGCACCTCCTCAAAACCGGTAAAGCGTTCCAAGTCCACAAACTCGAAATGCCCGTACCCGGCTGACTTCTTAGCCCCATAGCCACTTTGCGCCAGCCGGCTCAGCCAATGCTCAACCCAATCTACCCAACGTTTACCCCGCCAGCTTCCCTCCTCTACCTTCACATACACACACATTCAACCCAACCGGTTTCACCCCGGAACTATCCACAAACATCAACTCGTCGGCATTATACAAATTACCTCCCCCCGCCTCCTCCTCAATCGGCGTCGTCCCAAACGTCAGCCGATTGATCTGGTTCTTCAGCACCGTCCGCCCCGTGCTTAACTCCGGCCTTAACCCTGGCACAACCCGTTCTCCCCGACGAAAGCCATTAAAATCCTCCAGGCTAACCCAGCGAATACCTTTAACCGCTTTGGCTTCCTGCATAGCCGCCACTTGCCCCCGCTTCGAACGTCCCTGCTCAATCTCCGGGGCAGGCAACAACGGTCGTGGCAGCCAATCACCCGGAAAGCCATTAGAAAACAGCAAGGGCGGTTGCCCCCGGCCATAGAAATCCAAAAACTCATGCAAGACCGGCTCGCTAGCTTCATAAAGAATCAGCCAGCACAGATGCCCAAACAGGGTGTCCGCCTGCCAGGGAGAGCGTGTCGCCGACCGTGGCTTTAGCGTCGCGCGACAGGTCAGCATATTAGACTTCCTTATATTCTAGCTTTACTTTACCGTAGCCCCGGCTGCCAGAGCCTCCCAGGTAGTCTTGCTGCAACAAGGCCATTCCTTCTTTTATTAGACCAACGATTTCTTCTTCATTGTCATCGTTGAAGATCCGTACAGAAATTTCAAACTCAAACTCGGTCCCGGCCGGTACCCGCTCCTGGGTGCGGGGATGTTCCGCCGTGCCGGTGTTGCGATTGACCAGGTTCTCCGTTTTTACCTCGGCAAAGAAAACCCCTTTCGACGTCTGGGCCTCCGTCAGCCAGGTACGCGATCCTTCGGTTAACATGGCATCCCGAAACAGCGCCCGCGTCGGTCCCTGGTCGTGACTCGGGTTCTTGTGCGGTCCAAACACCCGGCAGATCGGGCATTGGCCACACTCGCACGGTTCGCCGTTGTCTCCTCGACCGGCCTCACCCTTAGGAAGTCCCTGGCGGTCCCGCCGGTCAAGCTGATACTCCAACAGCGATCGTACTTTGCCCTTCAACGACGAACCTGGAATGTACGGCTCATCCGTAATTGGATGGCGGATGATCGGATTCTCCATCCCGCCAATTTCGATGTTCTCCGTCGAGCCCCCAACGCGAAGGCCGGTCACGCAGGTCAATGTCCCGCTGATTGTCCGATATTTGGTTAATGTACGTGACATAATTCTACCTCCTTGCTTAAGATTTGTGAGATTAGGTTACCACTCCCAAGAAACACAAGTTTGTGGACGAATGAAAACCTGGCAGGTTTGGGCCGCTGACCAGGTTGAGTCATTTCTCGCGAAAAAAGTATACATAATAGGCCAGCACGCTCTCGAAGTGTTGTAAAAAACCTTGTCGGAAACTGGTCTCATCTTGAACCGCCAGTTCAACATTACGCTCAATGAACGCCTGAAACTCTCTCGGCACGACTTCCCGCCCAACCTGGTAAGCCACATCCCGCTTGAAACCGTAGATGTCCGCCTTGATCGCCTCAAAATCCTTTTTCAGGTTCAGCTTGATTTCAATGCCGCGCGCTTTATTGAAAAAGCGCCGCAGTTGGCTCGTCTTCATCTTCCTACGCCCAAGCACCTTAGCCACATCCATGGCCAGGGTATCCAACACTTCCGGGCGCAGATACGATTTACCCTCTTTCTTTTCAAAGTAACCGTCGGCCAGGTAATCCGGTCCAAACTGAAAATCAGTACGGGTATCTGGCCTGGCTGGCCGCTGCGGCGATGATTTTCCCCCCCCACCTGTCGCTTCACGATGGCACTTGGCCGAGCAATACCGATGCCACGGCTCCTCCGGTTCAAACATCTTTCCACAATTCTCGCATTTTTTGGCCATATCTAACTCCTTTCTCGCCTGGCAAATAAAAGATAAGTGGCAATAAAATCCAGGTGCTGCATGGTCAGGCTTTGTTGGCCATTGTCGCCGGCCAGCGACTGCATCAGGCTATCGGCCCATTGGTACAACACCTTGTCTCCCTTACGCAGGTTCCGCGCGATGTTATAGGCGAACATCGCCTTGTAGCGCAAGCCTTCGATCTTTTCCTCTAACTTCCACAGCCGGTACAGACGACCGTACTCGGCCAAATCATACAGAAAGGCCGAAGTCAAATAGTTCGATCGCGCTTGCAATTTCTCGATTTCGGCAAATATCTCCGGAGCATCCGACCAGGGAAACGTATCGCCCAGCACCGTCAACTGGTTCCGCGTCCGCCTTTGACCCCGCTCATCCGTCCACTCCCGCTCCTTCGATAATTCCAACACATCCTCCGCATCCCCCGCTGCCCGCGAGATAGGATACCGCTCCTTGGTAAACAACACCCCCGCCGACAAGGTAATGTCCCCATTACCCTCCACAAAATCAGCCAGCCTATCGTTCACCGCCCGGGCCAGGTCGGCCGCCCTATCCCACGGCCCCACCAAAAACAGGTCATCGCCCCCGGAAAAGATGGTATAGAACCGTTCAAACTTCGCTGTGCGACTCAACAAATGTTGCATCCAACCCGAAAAGAACAGGTCCAATTCCCGGCTCAAAGCCGCCACGTGCCCGGCTGTGTCATATCCCCCCTCATCCCGTCGCAGCCCCTGGGCAAACAAGATGCCCAGGTAATCCACGTCAGCCTTCACATAGCCCAGCAATGGCCTCCCCTCCGCCTCTTTAGCAATCTCCTCAAAACTCAACTGACCCCCAAACTTATTCAAAGGCACGTAATTGGCCAGGTAGCGAAACGAACCCGGCTGCTCGGCCAGTTCGTGAATTCGCGGATCATTCAGCTTGGTCAGCAGATACGGCTGTCCCACCTGGGCCAGCTCATCTTTGGCCAGGACCTGGGCAGAACAGCCCAAGGGCATCGGAATATCACCCGTCTGATCCCGGTAATAAGCCACGTAACCCATCCGGGGCAACTGTTTACCAACCTGCGCATCCCGCTCACAATGTTCACATAGGTTGTCCGTGCGATCACCCGGAAACTTGCCACAACTGACACATATTCCAGCCCCCCAGAAATCTCGCTCAATAATGAAAGCCGATTCATCCCACTGCCCTTCACCGGCCAAAATACTGTGTCCATACCGCCGTTTCTCCCGGTTCAACCTGAAACTCAATTCCGTCACCAGGTCCCCAAAACCCGCCTGCCCCTGACTCCCCGCCTTAAACCGCTCCCCGCCAAAACAAATGTAGGCCAGGTTGATAGCAATTTCAGCGTTGAATTGCTCCCGAAACCACACATCAATCTCCCGCCGCAGCTCCTTGATCCGCCTCTCTATCTCATTACTGTTAGCTAGTTTCTGTCAGGAAACCCCTAATCCGGGTTAGACCTGAATCACCAGAGGTGATATAGTTGTGGTGTAAAAACTTACACATCTGGAGGTCAAAATGCTCAGATTACGTTATACACCCGTGG
>DAOUMU010000571.1:0-26291 GCA_034409055.1 Anaerolineae bacterium | reverse complement strand
GCCCCGCCCTGGGTCAACACCGGCTGGCCGTCAATGGGGGCAATGACCCAGATGATGAAGGCATCCCCCACGGCCTGTTCCAGCACCTGCTGAGTATTGGGGTCGGTATGGACATCGGCCACAATGGCCAGGCGCTCGTCGGCCTCCGAGGCCAATTCCTCTGTCGTCTGGCTGCTAAAGGTGGTCAGTTGTTCCAGCGTATCGCCGATGTTCCGAATCTGGTCCTGTTCGACTTCCGCCAGACTCTGGTTGGCCAACTCTTTCCGGGCCATCTCGGTCAGAGCCAGCAGCAGTTCCTCCAGGCGAGTAAACTTGCCCCTGAACTCGTCGCTCAACAGGTTACGTTCGCCCAGGCCCCGGCCGGTCTGGTTGACCAATGCGGCCAGGCGAGCCAAGACCTCCGGCCGCGGTTCGACGTAGCCGTTGACCGGCATCGGCTCGGGCTGGATGCTGGTAATGCCGACGGTCATACTTTGCTTGGCGTAGAGGATGGTATCGTGCTTCAGCTCGGCCCAGGAGCCCAGGTAGGTGTGCAGTTCTTTGTCGATCCAGGCCGCATTTTGCATAAAAACCGGATAGCCCTGATCCGGGGGGGACAGCAGGGGCTGGAGGGTGTAAAGCCAGCCCCAGTACAGATTCTCGGTCCACTGCTCCGGCGGCAACCCGGCGAACTCGCCGCGCACCGTTTCCATTTGCGTGGTGTAATTTTGGTATTGGCCCTGGTTATACACGTTGAGCAGAAGGTCATAGGCCCGCTCAGAGCCCAGCCCACTGGCCACGTCCAGGGCCGAGGGCATCAGGCGGGGGTTTTCTTGCGTGCCGACTTTGTTATATACCAGTTGCTGGAAAATGTAGGCATCGGGCACAAAACGTTGCCCCATAAAACGGAAGCCCTGGGTGACCCTTGTCGGGTCTTCCTGGTCGGTGACGAAGCTGCTGACAATACGGGGGGGACGCAGGGTGGCGGCCTGTTCGATGAAGCTATCCAGCCGGGCCACGTCAGTCAGGTCTTGGGGGTTGAACGCCTCCCCATAAACAGTTCGAATAAGCCCCAGATAATCGTACACGGTCAAATCGTCGGCCCGGCCGACAAAGAAAACCGTTGGCTCGTAGATACGCTCCCACACGGCCAGGGCAGGCTGGCCTTCCACCGAAGCCGCAGCCAGGCTGGCGGCGATGAGAATGGCCTGCCGGGTCTCCAGCCGGCCCATCTCCACCTGCTCCGGTTGGTCGCCGGGCCGCAGCCGGAAGCCAATCCGGCCGTACCACATCATGGTCCGGAAATAGCGTTCAAAGGTCTCATTGCGGGTGTAATGACCTCGGGGCACGTACTGGCTGTAATCCTCTTTGAAACCAAAGATGGGGGAGGTTTGGAGGCCACTATGGGCCTGGATCAGGGCCAGTTCAGCCGCAGCCTGTTCGGCCACCTCTGGCGGTGGGCTAAAGGCCGGATCCAGCAGCGAAGCAGCCACGCTGAAGTAGGCCAGGTTGCGACTGGCCGCCTGCTGAGCTTCGCCGCTGGTGGCCGCCAGTTGGGCCTGGCTTTGAGCCAGCATCTCGGCAGTCAGGCCGGTCAGGTCGGCCACAAAATGGTTGATCTCGGCGTCCCGCAGGGCAAAGTCATACAGGACGTGGTAGGTGTGCAGCAGGGCATCGGTGGTGACGAAAATGGGCTGGTTCTGGTCTTTGGCCCGTTGGTAAATCTGGTAAATCTGGGGAGAGTTGCTGGATACCACGACAAAGCCGTTTTGCTCCAGGACCTCCTGCTGGCTCGGATTGAGCACAGCCGCCGCCTGGGGATTGGCCAGGTCAGCCAGGGCGGTAGAGTAAGGCGGCACGGCTGGCTGGATCGATACGGGGATCGGTTCGTAAGCGGCAAAGCCTGCCCCCCGCTCTACGGCCGGCAGGATGTAGCTAATGGCCGGCTCGGCCGGTAGGGGGGAGGTCGGGCCAGGGGCCGGAGCAGCCGGTTCCGGGCTGGGGGTAACAGTCGGTAGGGAGGTCGAGGGTGGGGTAGGGGTGACGAACTTCACACTTTGGGCCTCGGGCGGCGATGTCGCTTCCTCTGCCCGGCAAGCCGTCACGATCAGAGCCATCAGCATCAGCAAAATGACCAATTTTTGATAAAACATCGATCTCTCCTTGCGGTTCGAGGCTGAACCTGCGCCCTTATTATACCATATCTGACTTACTGAAAAAAGGTCGTTATCACGGCCCCCAACTGATACGTTCGAACGTCCAATCGCGGTCGCCGGTACCCCAGGGGCTGGGGTTGGTGTTGATTTTGGAGAAATCGACCAGTTTGGTCGGTTCGCCGCCGGTGCGGGGCACGACCCAGATGCCCCACAGCCCATCCCGATCTGAAACAAAGGCCACCCAGTTGCCGTTGGGGGAGACGGTGGGTAGGCCATCCTGGGAGTAGGGACTGTTGGACAGGTTGACCAGGTTGGTCCCATCCAGGTCGATCATGTAGGCTTCCCAGTTCTGGTCGATAGTACCGGCGGAGAAGAAGACCTGGAAGCCCTGGGTGTCGCTGGGGCGACCATTACTTTTGACCAGCAGTTGGGGCGGACCAACGCCGCCAGCGTCCCACAAGGCCGAGGCCGCACTGACCACATAAATGCCATCATCCGCCGTCGTAAAATTAAAGTAGGCAATGCGATCGTCGTCGGTCCACACCGGGAATTCGCCGATGACCACTTTACCCCCCGTATGGATATCCCGGCAGTAGATATCCTCCTCAAAGGAAGGACGGCGCATAGAGCAGGGAATAAAGACATGCGGCAACCAGTCCCCGGTTAAGGGATCTCTTAATAGCTGCGGATTGGAAAAGACGTAGCGACTGCCGTCGGGATGCCAGAAAGGAAAGCCATCGTAGGGCGAATCACTGACCAGGCCCTGCCAGGCGTAGTTAGCATCCAGTAAACCGATGTGATCGCCGAACTCGCTGGCTCGGAGCTTGACCAACAACCGGCCATCGTTTGAGAAACTGGGCTGGTGAGCCCGTTTCTGCAGCATGAAAGGATCGCCGTCCGGCAATTCAACCACCCAGACATCGTAATACCCCCCCCCATCGTCGATGGGGAAGGCTATGCGGCCGGCCAGGGGGGCAGGCGTGGGCAGGGGTGTTTCGGTCGGCGTGGCGGTGGGCGGTGATGGGGGGGAGGTGGCAGTGGACGTGGCCTGGGGGGTAGGCGTGGCGGTAGGTGCCTCAGGAGTCGTCTGCTGGTTACTGTTTTCATCCGTAGCCGGTGTTTCGGTGGCAGAAACGTCCTTCGGGGGGGTGGGCGATGCTGTCGGGGTGGCGGTGGCGGCCCGGGTGGCCGTAACGGTTTGGGTGGACTCGGCCACCGGGGAGTCGTCGGTGGAGATAGTCGTGGCAGTAGCCGTGGTAAATCTGGCCAGAACAAAGGTAGGAGTTGGTGTAGGGGAGGAGAGAGCCGCCAGAAAATCCCCTGAAGTGCAAGCCAGTAGGCTTATGGTTAGTAAGAGAAGGGTCAGGTTGATTAATTTTTTCTTTACCATCGTTTATTTATCCAGACCGTATCGTTACGAACATTATAGGCATTTCAAAAATGGAGTCGAGTCTTGGATCATAAAAAGTCAGTAACGTCGGGAACCAAACCTCTCCTTACGTCGTCTTATCACCAAACAGATATAAACCGATTTCATTTTGAAAAGGAGAACCAAGATGTTAATGCTTAAAGTTTTACAAAAATCGATCGTTTTGTTGGTACTGGTGACTCTGATGTTGACGGGCTGCGGTTTCAGCCGTGCCCCTGCCGATGAGGAGGCACAGGTTGTCGAGGCAACGGCAGCAGTTGAGCCTGAGAGCAAATCGGATGGCTGGCCAACCTCTGCGGAGGAGGCAGCTCCGGCCGAAGAACCGGCTTCAGAGGAATCAGGAATTGCTCCGGCAGACTCTGGGGTAGCTATAACGGCCCCGGCCGCCGCCCCAGAAAAAGGGGCCGTAGAGGTTGAAGTCGTCGAAAAAGAAGCTGAATTTGCCAGCGAAGAGGCCGGTGGAGCGACTGTGGTTGAGGCGATGCCCCTGCCTACCGCCAGTCCCAGCATGGCCGACCTTGAGGCGGTCGCCGGTGCGCCTGAAATGGAAGAAGCCGATGAGGTGATGGCCGAGGCAGAATTTGAGCGAGCCGAGGCTCAACAGTCCGAACCGCTCCAGGCCGGTGAGGTGGATGACAATGCCCACTGGGACGACTACCTGTTCTATCGCCGCAATTATCGTGGCCTCCGGGTGCATGATCGGGACGTGAGCGAGCGTTACATCATCGAAGTGAAAGACGGCCAGGGTAACCCGGTCTTGGGAGCAACCGTCCGCGTCTTTTTGACCGGGCAGCAGCACCAGGAAATTTACGAAGCCCGGACCTATGCCAATGGCCAGGTGCTGTTCCACCCCCTGACTCTGGACCCCTCCCTGGAACAGGTTGACCGCTTTCTGGTAGAAGTGCAGCAAGACAACCTGTTGGAACAATTTACCCTGACCCGAATCAATGCTCAGACAGCCACCTCCTTTAGCGAGCGCTGGACGGTTACACTCGATACGCGCAAGGAGTTTGATTCGATTGCCCTGGATGTGTTGTTCTTGATCGATGCTACCGGCAGTATGGCCGATGAGATTGCCAAAATTCAGAGCACAATTTTTGACGTGTCTGCCCGGATTGATGCTTTGCCCGGCCAGCCCAACGTTCGCTATGGGCTGGTAACCTACCGTGACCGGGGTGATAGTTTTGTCACCCACACGTACGAGTTTACCCCGGACGTGCGTGACTTTTCTCAAAACCTGAATACCGTTTATGCCGATGGTGGCGGAGATTATCCCGAATCCCTGAATGAGGGGCTGCACCAGGCCCTGAACGGGGTCGAGTGGCGAAGTGGGGAGACGGTTCAATTGATTTTCCTCATTGCCGATGCGCCTCCACATCTGGATTACGCCCAGGATTATGACTATGCCGTGGAGATGGAGCATGCGGCTCGACGTGGCATCAAGGTCTTCCCCATCGCTAGCAGTGGCCTGGATGACCAGGGTGAGTACATCTTCCGCCAGATTGCCCAATACACCCAGGGCCGTTTCATCTTCTTGACCTACGAAGGTCCGACCAACGGCGGTGCTCCTGGCGAGGTGACCACCCACCATGTCGATGATTACTCGGTGGAGAATCTGGACGACCTGTTGGTCAGGCTGGTCGAAGAGGAGTTGGCCTATCAAAGTCCACAGTTGGCCCGGATGCAGTAGGCAGCAAGTGCTTACATTTTAATTACGACAATCCTGCTAGTTGCCAGGATAGTCAATTGTCGATAAAATGCCTGCATCTTTCAGTTTGATGCAGGCAAATTTTTGTGTTTGCGAGCGATACAGGGAGGGGGAAAGCGTGAAAGCTTTAGCTAAATCTATGGTTCAACGGTGTCTGTTGATCCTGGCCCAGATGGTGGGTAGATTTGTGTTTCGAGTCACGATTGATGGCCAAGAAAACTTACCGGAAGCGAAATCGCTAATTCTGATTTCAAATCATTTCAGTTGGTTTGATGCGCCCCTGTTGACGGCGTTTCTACCTTTTCAACCTGCTTTTCTGGTTGCAACCGAGTCACAGAATCGCTGGTTTGTCCGCTTATTCATCAATATATTTAACGGAATACCCATTTGGCGGGGGCAGGTTGATCGAAAAGCGTTACGTCAAGCCCTGAGAGTGCTAGACCAGGGGGGCGTTATAGGCGTTTTCCCTGAGGGGGGCATTGATCCTGGTGTGGCCGACCTGGTCGCTCAGGGGGAGATGATTAATAGCATCGCTGACCACGCCTCGCGGTATAATGCCCAGTTAACCAATCCTCGAACGGGTGTTGCCCTTCTGGCCGTGGAGAGTCAAGCCCATCTTTTACCAATCGGTCTCATAGGCACAGAGCAAATTTTGCCGAACCTGATGCGTTTTCAACGCACTCACATTACCTTACGCATCGGACCCGTCTTTGGCCCACTGACTTTGGATCAAAATTTGCGGGGCCGGGCCAAAAGACAGCGCCTGGATGCCTTAGCCGATTTGACGATGCAACAGATTGCCAGACTGTTTCCTCCCGAAAACCGTGGCCCGTATCGCCATAAACGGCTAGGCACCCTGGATGGTATATAGGAGATTGGTAATTGGAGATTACATCAAATTACGGCCAAAGTTAACTCGCTAAATGGTTTGCTTTCTGTTATAATTTCAGGCAACCATGTTGAAGGAGGTATTATATGGGCACTCAAATAACCCTGACCATCCCTCATAATGTTTACCGGCAAGCTGAAGATATGGCTAAGTCAACCAACCAACCAACCGCCCGGTCACGGAAATTCTGACAGAAACGATTCTCTCAGCTTTCCCGCCCCTGCACGTCAATAAACACAGAGGGGCGATGCAGCGTGAGGTGACAACTTTTGAAACAATGCACCCCGACCTATGGGAGCAATATCCCCACCAATATGTCGCCTTTCATCAGGGTACCGTAGTTGACCACGACCTTGACGAGTTGGCTCTGGTTCAACGAATTGATGCCCGTTACCCCGAGTCTGTCGTTCTAATCCGGCAGGTGTTGCCCCGGTTACCCCAACCTTTTGTCTTTCGTTCACCCCGCTTTGTGAGATGACCATGATGGTTTAAATCAGTTAATCGTAATCCTCAATGGCCCGGCTGGTGTCACAGAAGTTACCCCCTAACAAAACTCAAAACTCTTTTTTCCTTTGTTCCCAAACCTCCAGGTTTGGAAACGTCCTTGCCCAACAAACTCCGTTTGCCCCGTTTGGGAACGTCCTTGGTATCTTCTCAAAAAATGAGGGCATTTGAAGGTATTGGTTTTAGACAGGTGGTCTATCGATTGGGTTGGTTTCTATAGTGATGACCTGAACGAGTATCTAAAATAATTCCAATCACCATGCCGACGAGGATGCTAAGCCAGGGAAGCCAACGGGGGTATTGATCCATAATTCCACTCTGTCCTTTAAACTGTTTGCAAATTGGGATTATCTTAATTTTACCAGCTATTTGGGATGTGCACCACCCAAAAATTTGGGGATTTTGTCTAATTTGTGGACCTATTAACTCAAACGCGTAACTGCCTACCCTCATGTCATTCCGAGGAGCGCAGCGACGAGGAATCTCCGAAACTTTGGCCCAAAAGAGGCCTACTTTACCAAAACCTTGGGGATTCTTCACTCGCTGCGCTCGTTCAGAATGACATGGTAGGTAGTTACTCAAACGCTCACCGAGTTGCGCGGTTTAGGGCAAATCATGTATGATGTGTTTGATGATCCAGAACTGAGATTAAGAATAATTTTGTGGAGGTAATATACAATGACAACCCCTTGGGAACGATTTAAACAAGCCGCTCGCCTGGAGGAGCCAGATCAGGTGCCGGTGGCCTTCATTGTGGATAGTCCCTGGCTGCCCGGCTATGCCGGGATCAATACCCTGGATTTCTTTCTTCTGCCCGACAAATGGTTCGATATCCACCGGAGCCTGCTGGACCGCTTTCCAGACGCGATTTGGCTTCCCGGTTTTTGGGTGGAGTACGGTATGGCTGCCGAGCCATCGGCCTTTGGGGCCCGGGTTCATTTTCATGAGGACCGGCCCCCATCGATTGAACCCGTCGCCACCGACCCTACTCTGTGGGCTGAGGTAGCTGTGGCCGATCCGTATGAGGCCGGATTTATGCCGTTGGCTCTACGCCTGTATAAGCACGCCGAGGAGCGATTGCGCGCCGAGGGGCTGGGGATTAAAATGGTGGCCGCCCGCGGGCCGATGGTGACCGCCGGCTGGGTGATGGGTATCTCTGATTTGATGATGGGCCTGGTCACCCACCCCAGAGAGATTAGTAAATTTTTGGATACGGCCACGACCTCTATCATTCGTTGGCTGCACGCCCAGCTCGAGCAACTGCACGAACCCGAAGGGATTATGCTGTTGGACGACATTGTCGGCATGGTTTCTTTAGAACACTACAACGAGTTCGTCGCCCCCCGCCTGCAGCGCATTTTTGATGAATTTGATGGTTTGATTCGCGTCTACCACAACGATACGCCCTGTGCCCATCTCTACGCGGCTTTTGCCGAAGCCAACTTCGATGTATTCAACTTTACCCATAAAGTCGATATTGCCCAGGTAAAAACCACAATGGGCTATCGGGTGGCGATGATGGGTAACGTGCCCCCGCTGGATGTGGGTGTCCGGGAGTCGCCAGAAGTAGTGGCCCAGTGGGCCAGGGCCTGTTTGGATAAAGCTGCGCCGGGTGGCGGAATGATTCTGTCGGTGGGGGGTGGGGTCTCGCCAGGCATGCCGGCCGAGAATATTGAGGCGATGCTCGAGACAGCCCACACCTGGACGCCTGGAGAAATCAGTCCAGGCTTAGAAGAACTCGCCTCACCCCGGCATAGGGATGCCGGGGCTACGGATGCCGGGGCTACGGATGTCGGAGTTACGGATGCCGGGGCTACGGATGTTGGGGGTGGAGATCGCCGGGGGCGAAGCAAAAGGCGACCTCGCCCTCGCCGGACTTGAAATTGTGTCAACTTGTCTATGATGTATACTATACCCAATATGATAAGTATTGAGCTTTGGGGGTTAGGACAATGACAGATGTGCACATCTTGGTTGTTGAGGACGAACTGATCATTGCCGAAAACATCCGAAACGAGCTAGAAAGTATAGGCTATAGGGCCTCGGCTGTGGCCGTTTCCGGGGAGGAGGCAGTGCAAAAGGCAGTGGAGATGCAGCCGGATTTGGTCCTGATGGATATCAAGCTACAGGGTGCAATGGACGGCGTGGCAGCGGCGGAAGAGATTCGGTCCCGTTTTGATATCCCGGTGGTCTACCTGACCGGTTATGCCGATGAAAAGACCCTGCAACGAGCCAAGATCACTGACCCCTTTGGCTACGTCCTCAAACCATTCGAGCTCAGAGAGCTGCGCAGCACCATCGAGATGGCTCTCTATAAGCATAAGATGGATAGAAAGCTGAGAGAGAGTGAAGCGCGCTACCGGGCTATCTCCGAACTTATCTCCGACTATGCTTACAGCTTCCGCGTCGAGCCGGACGGCACCTATGGACTGGAATGGCTGACCGAGGCTTTTACCCGCATAATTGGTTTTACCCCCGACGAAATCGATACGTATGGCTGGGAGCGTATCATCCATCCTGATGATCTGCCTATTTTTCGGCAGCACACCCGAATTTTGCTCTCCGGCCAACCAGATGTAAGCGAACATCGAGTCATTACTAAAAGTGGTGAAGTGCGCTGGTGGCGTGATTACAGCCGGCCGGTATTGGATGAAGTTAATGACCGTGTGGTACGTATCTACGGGGCGGCCCAAGACATTACCGAGCACAAGCAAACGGAGGAGGCTATTCGCCACTATGCAGATATTGTCAATAATATGCAGGTGGGGCTGCACGTCTATCATCTGGAGAATCCGGAGGATGATTCTACTCTCAGAATGATTGCCACCAATCCGGCGGCCTCACAAGCCACTGGCCTGGCTATGCAAGAGGTGCTGGGAAAAACAATCGATGAGTGCTTCCCGGGGCTCCGCCAGAAAGGAGTTTCACAGATATACGCAGATATTATTCGCACGGGCAAGACGGTAGAACTCGAAGAAGAGGTGTATTATAGTGATGATCGTATCTCGGAAACCTGGTTGTCGGTCCGGGCCTTTCCACTTCCCAACAACTGTGTAGGCGTTTTATTCGAGGATATTACGCTGCAAAAGCAGGCAGAGGAGTCGGTGCGCCAAAACCAGAAACGCTATCAGGCTATTCTTGAGGATCAGACAGACCTGATTTGCCGTTTTCTACCCGATGGCACGCTCACTTTGGTGAATGAAGCCTACTGCAGTTATTTTGGTAAGAAGCGGGCAGAATTGATCGGACACAACTGTATGTCCTTTATCTTTGTAGAAGATCAGGACAAGGTAAAAAAGCATCTTACTTCCCTGGATCAGGGGAATCCGGTGGCGACGATGGAATACCGGGTTGTATTATCCGGTCAGGAAATCCGCTGGCAGCAGTGGACCAATCGAGCCATATTTGACGAACAGGATCGTCTGGTCGAGTACCAATCGGTAGGCCGGGATATTACCGAACGCAAACAAGCAGAGGAACAGTTACAACGATACGCCAGCGAACTCAAGGAAGCAAACGCAGAACTGGCCCAATATGCCTACGTTGTTTCCCACGACGTTAGAGCCCCCCTCCGGGCTATTCATAACTACGCCGACTTTTTGCAGGAAGACCTGGCAGACACGCTGACCGGTGAACACAAGATCTATCTTGATGGTCTTGGCCGTGCTGTCCATGAAGCGGAACTGTTGGTCGAAGATCTGTTGGCACTGTCGCGGATTGGGCGGCAAACGATGTTCATCGACCCCATCAACATTGGCGCTTTTCTGCGGGAGTTAGTCACTTCACTGGACCTGCTACCGGATGTCGAGATTATTATGGCGGAAGAGTGGCCCACCCTTGAGACTGAGCCGGTCTTGCTCCGGCAGATTTACCAGAATCTCATTCTCAATGGAGTCAAATTTAATCATGCCTCACCCAAGGTGCTTGAACTCGGTTGGCAATCGGTCGATGCAGAAAGCTATCAGTTTTTCGTGCGGGATAATGGGATTGGTATTGATCCCCGATACCACGAGCAAATCTTCCGGGTGTTCGAGCGACTCTACACCAGCGAAACGTACGAGGGCACCGGTATTGGTCTGGCCATTGTCAAGAAAGCAGCCAATAAATTAGGGGGTACAGTCTGGGTTGAATCCAGAGTGGGTGAGGGAAGTACCTTCTTCGTAACTTTACCAAGGCATCATAGAGAATAAAACTTAACGCGACCAGGCCGCAATTAAAGCTCCAAGCCATTCGATGTATTGATCCGCAACCACTCATACATCAAGACCCCCCCGGCAATGGCCACATTCAGGCTGTCAACCTGGGGCTGTAATGGCAGGCTGACGTAGTCGACCAGATGGTGATGTAGTTCCGGGCTAAGCCCCCGGGCTTCATTACCCAAAACCAGGCCGACCGAACCGGTCAGGATATCCCGTTGCCAGGGAGGATGGCCTCGCTTTGCCTCGGCCCCAACCAAATGGTAGCCCATTTTGGCCAGACTGGGCAACAACGCGTCGACATTTTTCGTTCGGGCGAAAGGTACGGTAAAAATGGAACCCATCGTGCCGCGCACCGTTTTGGGATCAAAAGGATCAACACAGGGCTCTAGCAGAATCACGGCCCGCACGCCAACTGCATCGGCAGTACGAATCAGCGTTCCTAGATTGCCGGGGTCCTGGAGTTTGTCGAGAATGAGGATGAGGTTGGCAGGCATTTGTCCTGTCGGTTGAGAGATGGTCAGTTTGAGTTGGTCGATTGACCTCTCTAACTCGCGCAAAGCAAAGGTGACGGCCAGCCCCTGTGAAGTGTCGCGTTCAGAGAGGGTGTCCATTACCTCGGGGGCAACCGGGATCGGTTCGGCTCCGACCTCGATCAGTTGAGTTAACAGGCGGGGGGCGGTTTCTCCGGTGAAGAGGGCTTCACTGTAAAAGACTTGCTGGGGTTTGATCCTGGACTGAGTGGGAGATGTGCTCGTAACCTGCATGGCCATAGCCAGTAATTGCAACCCCTCTACCAGAAAGCGATTTTGCCGGAGACGATGCTTACGCTGGGTTAATTTTCGAGCCTGAATAATACGCGGATTCTTCGTTGAGGTGATCATAGCGAATCTGCGGATGGGCGAATGGTGATCATCACTTTTTCCAATCGATCCAACGCCTCTTTTAACCGTTCGGTTCCGGTTACCAACGAGATGCGCATCCAACCTTCACCATTCGCCCCGTAAATGTGACCAGGGGTAATAGAGACGTGGGCTTTTTCCAGGAACAGGGTGTGAAACTGGAGCGATGTATATCCCGGTGGGGTTTGGAACCAGATGTAAAAAGCGCCTTTGGGAATCTTGGCCTTGATGCCCATATTTTGCAGGGTAGCCAGACACAAATCGCGACGCTCCTGGTAAATGGCGTTCCGTTGAATTAACCAACGCTGATCGCCGGTGAGGGCTTCAGCCGCCATATCCTGGATTGGTTTGGCAATGCCCGAGTCAATCTGGGTTTTTACCTTGGCCAGAGCTTCGATGGCTACCCGGCAGCCGACGGCCATCCCCACTCGCCAGCCGGCCATATTGTAGGTTTTAGACATGGAGTTAAACTCGACCGCAACTTCTTTGGCTCGTGGCACCTGGAGCACGCTGGGGGCTTGATAACCATCGTAGGTGACATCCACGTAGGGAGCATCGTGACAGAGGAGAATGTCATATTGGTTACAGAACTCGACTGCTTCGATAAAAAAGTCCAGCGTAGCGGTGGCCCCGGTCGGGTTGTGAGGATAATTCAGCCAGAGCATCCGCGCTGCTTTGGCTTTTTCTTCAGGGATTGTAGAAAAGTCGGGTAACCAGCCGCGCTCTGGCCGGAGGTCGAACCGCTCACTGCGTCCTCCGGCCAGCATCGGGGCAAAGTAATAGCTAGGGTAGCCAGGATCGGGAATGAGAGACAGGTCGCCAGGGTCCAACCAGGCTAGATGCATATTGACCACCCCTTCTTTTGAGCCGATGAGAGGGACCAGTTCGGTGTCTGCCAAGACCACGCCGAAGCGTTGGTGGTAATAGCTGGCAATTGCCTGGCGTAGGTGAGGTTGACCGGCGTAGCCGCCGTAGTTATGCTTGGTTGGATCATCGGCGCTGCGTTTTAGCGTTTCAATCAGGCTGGCCTCGGGGGCCATGTCGGGGCTTCCTGCATCCAGCCGAATGATATCAGCCCCCTCATTACGGAGAAGGGTGATTCTTTTGTTAAGGGTGGCAAAAAAGAGTGGCGGTAGATTTTCGGCCCGTTTGGCAGGCTGCATCCGTTGTTTTTCTTTCTTAGGTTTGTGAAAATGGCTATGTTGTTTCTTTTTCCGTTTTGGTTGGTTGTTGATGGTTAATTCGGTCAACCGGTACGCCTGGACGGGGCACGGCCTGAACAGGCAGCATCACGATAAAGGCGCTGCCCGGACAGTTTTGCATATCGAACCCTTGACTCTCGGCCCAGACACGTCCCCCATGAGCCTCGACGAGTCCTTTGACAATGGCCAGCCCCAGGCCCGGTCCGGCCCCCATAAACTTTGTCTGTCCGGTAGAGTGCAAGGCCGAATCACCAACTCGATAGAACTTCTCAAAAATCTTATCCCGATCTTCCGGGGCAATGCCCACCCCCGTATCTCTCACCGTTATCTGCACGCAGTCGGGCATCGTTTTGGTGGCCTCTATCAGTTGTCCGGCAATGGTAATCTTTCCCCTGTCAGGCATATATTTAATGGCATTATTGATAATCTGATTGAAGATTTGGTGTAGACGACTGACGTCGGCTTCAAGCATGGGTAGTGACTCAAGCCCTACTGTTTCGACGGTTTGCTTGCGTTCGGTCAGGGCCTGTTCCGCCTGGGCAATAACCAACTCGATGATCGACCTCAGACTGACCTGCTCCAGAACCAGGTTCAACCGGTTCATATCCAAGGCCGAGAGATCGAGCATATCCTCGATAATCAGGCTCATTCGCTTTGCGCCCCGGTTAATACCTACCACTAACGAGGCGGCCTGTTCCTCAATATTCATCTCACGCAGGATATTGACATAACCCTGGATAAGAGTCAGGGGCGTTTTTAATTCATGGGCGGCAATACTGATAAAATCGGTTTTAGCCTGTTCCAGTCGGGCCAGTTCACGGTTGGCCCGGGCCACCTCGGCCGCATATTCCATCACTTTTTGTTCAGATTCGGTGTATAGACGAGAAATTTCGGCCGCTTGAGCAGCATGAGCCAGTTTAGTGGTTTCCAGATAGGCATCAATCATGACCCGGATAATATGGACAAAAATCGTATCCACGTCTGAAAGCATGCCAAAGGCCGGTTCTGGATCAACTTCTTCGCCAATGCGCTCCCAGATACGCTTACGCAGCCGCTGAGGCACGCCCAATAAATCGGTCAGGTTACGACCAGCAGCCACGGCGTAAGCGGCGGCACTTTCCAGGATGGGATCAACCATACGTGTTTCGCCGTTCAACGCCATGTCGATGATACTCTCGTATAAGCTCACATGAAAGGTATTGTCCTTTTTATCCTCAATGCTACCCAGCATTTCGGTGTGATCTTCCAGCCATTGGGTCAACCGCTTGTTTTTCATATCGTACTCCGCTGACTGATATTATCTCATCCAAATCTCGCAGGGCCCGCTCCGTATAAGCCTGGTACCGGGCTTGCTTGTTGCGGATTTTTTTCTCAAAGGGGGGCATTAAGCCAAAATTGGCCTTCATCGGTTGAAAATCTTTTGGCTCGGCGTGAGTTACATAAAAACAGAGCGCCCCCAACATCGTTGTTCGAGGCAAAGTAAGGAGTGATTGGCCACGCAGGAGCCGGGCGGCATTGAGACCGGCCAGTAGACCTGTGGCGGCGTTACCCATATAACCTTCCACCCCTGTAATTTGCCCGGCGAAGAAAAGATCGACCCGGTCATGCCATTGCATCGTTGGCTGCAACAGGACGGGCGAGTTGATATAGGTGTTCCGATGCATCATGCCGTAACGCATAAACTCGGCCTTTTCGAGGCCGGGAATCATGCGAAAGACACGGCGCTGCTCACCCCATCTCAAATTGGTTTGAAAACCGACCATATTGTAGAGTGTCCCGGCCAGATTATCCTGCCGCAGTTGGACTGCCGCATAAGGACGACGTCCGGTGCGGGGGTCGGTCAGGCCGACGGGCCGCATCGGACCAAAAGCCAGGGCGTTATCGCCGCGTCGGGCCAGGGTTTCAACAGGCAAACACATTTCAAAGAAATGCTCGTCTTCTTTTTCAAATTGCTTCAGTTCGATTTGCTCAGCTTCACGCAAGGCGGTGACAAAGGCCATGTACTCATCTTTGGTCAAGGGACAGTTGATATAATCTCCTTCTGCCTGTTCCCCTCGTCCATAGCGACTGGCTCGAAAGGCAATATCCATATTGATGGACTCAGCCTCCACAATGGGTGAAACGGCATCGTAAAAGTAGAGATACGCTTCGCCCGATAAAGCCGCAATCTCCTGAGCCAGCGCATTGGAGGTAAGCGGACCGGTAGCAATGATGGTCGGAGTATCAGGAATTTTGGTCACTTCTGCCCGGCGCAGTTCGATCAGGGGATGGGTCTCTATGCGATGCGTGACGCCCAGGGCAAACTTCTCCCGGTCAACGGCCAGGGCTCCACCAGCCGGTACCGCTGCTTCTTCCGCCACCTCCATAATCAGTGAACCCAGGCGACGAAGCTCGGCCTTGAGCAGACCGGGCGCGCGATTGGGCAAGTTGCTGCCCAACGAATTGCTACAAACCAGTTCGGCCAGATGATCCGTGACATGGGCCGGCGTCTGGCGCACCGGGCGCATTTCGTATAGACAGGTTTTTACGCCTTGCCGGGCAGCTTGCCAGGCAGCTTCGCTGCCAGCTAGACCACCGCCGACGATGGTTAATTGAGCATCTTTAGTCATTTTTTTTATCTACTCGAATTGACATATGCTGCCGGCCCAGTTTTACTCATCAAGAAATTATGCCAACTATACAGAAATTAAGTATAGCATAGTTTTTTGACTGGAGCGAAGCAAAACATCCAATTTTTCTCCTGCTGTAACTGCCTACCCTCATGTCATTCCGAGGAGCGGAGTACCCAAAGGGCATAAATACCCAAAGGGCATAAACGACGAGGAATCCCCGAAACTTTGGTCCAAAAAAGGTCTACCCTGTGCCCCTTGGGTATTTACCAAAACCTTGGGGATTCTTCACCTGTTCAGAATGACATGATAGGTAGTTACCTCCTGCTGTCAATATTGGTGAAAGGAGCAATGTATGTTATATTATATTTCGTCAGGTTTAGGAAAGGGCTGAGCGACGATGAGAGCCAAGAAACTCAATGCACAGTGAACGATAACCAATAACCGGAGGATAAACGAGATGATCGATTTGGTTGTACCTACTGAGTTGGCCAAAGAAATTCGCCGAGAGGCGGAAGTAGAGGGGGTTGCACCCGAGGCTGTGCTGGAAGCTGCTTGGCGTCATTACCGGATGTTGGCTAATCGGAAGAAGATCAAAAGTGAGACAGTATGGTGGAATAGCCAGCCTGAAGGGGAACGGGCCAAGTACCAAGGAAAATACGTAGCCATTCACCTTCATACTGTGGTAGATTATGACATTAACCGGGCATCGTTACACAGACGAATACGGAAAAAATATGGTAAGATAGCAGTTTTGATCATCCCTGCCGAAGGTCCGCGGGAAATCCGAATTCTTAGTCCAAGGTTGGAACGCCGATGAGCACTGCTTACGACTCCAATTACTTTCCCCCCGCCCCTGTCCTGGAAATTGCCTTGGCCTATCCTGATGAGTCGCCCGTCGTTGGACCACTTCCTGCATTAGTGGATACGGGAACCGATGGTACGTTCATCCCAATGGCCTATCTTGAAGAACTTGAGGTAGCTGGTGATTATCAAACCTTCGTTTATCCGGCCTTTGGCCCAGCGCGTCAGGTCTACATATACACCGTTGACTTGATCATTGACTCGTACCGTCTACCAGCTATTGAGGTGGTTGGTGATGATGAAGGCGCAGAACTCATTCTTGGGCGTAATGTTCTTAATCGTCTGATTTTGCTACTCGACGGTCCACACGCAGAGACGAGAATCTTGGACCGTCGCCGGTAAAACGAATCCTTTCCGTAGGTTTCAATATAAAACAGTCTACGTTTTGATTTTTTATAAAATATGTTATAATAATTTGCAACTTTGGCAGTGTGAGCCCACTTTTGGTGGGCTTTATTTTTGTCAGGAAATCCTTAACTGATAAAGAAAGCGAACGTGATGAATAGCGATTCCGAAAACAAGTACCTGGTTGTCTTTCAGCCCTCGGGACGGCAGGCCTATGTACCGGCCGGTAAAACGTTACTCGATGCGGCCCGCGAGATGGGGGTGGAAATTGAGAGCATTTGCGGGGGGCAACAAACCTGCGGCAAGTGCAAGGTTGTGGCTGACTTTGGCGATTTTTCGAAATACGGCATTGTCTCTAAATCGGACAATATTTCGCCTCCCCTGGCTGATGAACAACATTATTGGAGCAAACGTCGCCGTGACCCGGGCCATTATCGTCTTTCTTGTGCGGCTTGTGTCCAGGGTGACTTGGTAATCAACGTACCCGAGGAAAGCCAGGCGCGCAAGCAGATTGTCCGCAAGAGCGCTACGGTGCGTGAGGTCAAGATAGCACCGGCCATTCGCCAGTATTTTGTCAAAGCAGAACCGGCCGAGTTGGGCGATAATCGCGGCGATTGGGAACGTCTCCAGGCCAGTCTGCAAGAAACACACCAGCTTACGGATTTGCGTATTGATTACTTTGCCCTGCGCGATTTACAGCAGACACTTCGCCAGGGGCATTGGGAAGTGACCGTGACGGTTTGGAATGATCACGAAGTGATCCGTATTCAGCCAGGTTATGAAGAAGGTGTCTACGGCATAGCCGTGGACATTGGTACAACCACGGTAGCCGGCCACCTGGTCGACCTCCGTACCGGCAAAATCCTGGCTACCGAGGCCATGATGAATCCCCAGACCACTTATGGCGAAGACTTGATGAGTCGGGTTAGCTACGGCATGATGAACCCGGATGGGGTGGAAAAAATGCACACGGCCATCATCGACGCCCTGGCAAAATTGGTCAAGCGGGCCACTCGCGCCGCCAAATTGCGACCCGAGGACATCACCGAGTTAGTGCTGGTCGGCAACACCGTCATGATTGACCTGTTGCTGGGCGTTGATCCGGTGGAGTTAGGCGGCGCTCCCTTTGCCCTGGTCACCCACGATGCTATGGACATCAAAGCCCGCGACCTGGGGATTGTGGTCCATCCTGGGGCTAATGTACATATCTTGCCCGCCGAGGCCGGCCACGTTGGTGCGGATAATATGGCCGTAGTTGTGGCCGAGCTGCCCCACGAGCAAGAAGATATCGTGTTGGTCATTGATATTGGCACCAATGCCGAGATTTTGGTGGGCAACAAAGAGCAGTTGTTGTCGGCCTCCAGCCCTACCGGTCCGGCTTTTGAAGGGGGCGAGATTACGCATGGTATGCGCGCCGCATCTGGGGCCATTGAAGCAGTGCGGATTGACAAAGAAACGCTGACCCCTCGATTTAAAGTGATCGGCGAGGAATGGTGGAACGATGAAATGCCGGATGAGGAGATTCAAGCGGCTGGTATCTGCGGCTCCGGCATGATTGATTTAGTAGCCGAACTGTTCGCAACCGGGATCATCGACGCCAGGGGTAAATTTGTGCGCGACACGCCTTCACCCAACTTTCGGACGACCGGGCGGGTAGGTGAATATGTGCTGGCCACAGCGGCCCAAACCTCGACCGGCAAAGAGATCATCGTGACTCAGCAAGATATTCGAGCCATCCAATTTGCCAAGAGTGCCCTTTACACCGGGGCCAAGCTGTTGATGGAGCACCGGGGCGTTGACAAGGTTGATCGGGTTCTGCTGGCTGGCGGCTTCGGCGCCCACATTGACAAGCAGCGAGCCATGGTGCTGGGCCTCTTCCCCGATTGTGACCTGGACAACGTCTATGCCGTTGGCAATTCGGCCGGGGATGGGGCAGTACTTTGCCTCTTGAACCGAGAATACCGGCAGCTTGCCCGGCAGGTTGCGCGTTGGATTGATTACGTGGAAACGGCTATTGAGCCGAATTTCCAGGCGCGCTTTGTCGATGCCCTGGGATTACCGCACAGTACAGATGAATTCCCCCATTTAAAGGGGCTCATCCCGGAACGATCGGCTGCAATAGCCAGGGATACTGACCGTCGCCGTCGCCATCGACGCCCCAGACGTCGTCGCCAGGAGCGAGAAGCGGTATCAGTAGCTCCAGAATTGTTCTCAGGGGATTGACCAGTCCTCACTTATCTAATTTCTAATTTGTACTTTTCCTATTCCCCTCGCCTGCGTTATAATGCAAGGTATGGATAAACTTGATCGCCTGGAAGCGTTAGCCCAGCGATTAATCGAGGGTACATTTAATCGTCTGTCCACTTTATTCGACAACAGTGATACTATTTTGCCGGGGCAGGTTGAAATAAAAACCGACTCTGTTTCTGCCTCTCCAGCCTTCCCACCGGCAGAAGCACGGCGGAGGGATAAAACAGATACCAAAGAGATATTAGCCCTGACGCCGTCCGATGCGGCCAGACGATGGCGACTGCAACTTGGGGAGCGCCGGTTGCGACTGGGTGAGCCGGTGGTCAGAATAGGACGGGCTCTGGATAACGATATTATTGTTAATGATCCAACCGTATCTGCTTACCATGCTCAACTGCGCTGGCGCGACGGACGCTATTATCTTTGTCCGCCTATTCCTACTGTAGACGGGGAAACTGGGGTAGAAGTCCCCCATACCCACCAACAGGCGGAGGGCAAAAACGCTCAAACCACCCACAAACCGGTTAACCAAAAAGCTCTTGCCTCCGGCGATGTTATTAAACTTGGCCATACAGTCTTAACCGTTGTCGTCGAAACGAAGGACGCTGAACGTCTCAAGTTGGACGGTTAGTCAACGTTTTTTATGTGTGGGTAGGTATTACTGAAATACTGATAGGGATGGTATGAGCTTGGAGTGGGTATTATTTGGTTTTCGGGTTATAACCACAATAATTCTCTATACTTTTTTGGGGCTTGCTTTCTATATTATCTGGCGTGATTTAAAGAGTATTGAAGCTCGAACCAGGGCTCGATCGGAGGTTACCCACCTGTTGCGAGTAATAGCCACGGATGAGGACGGACCCCTGACCGTTGGCGAAACTTTACCTTTGCAGCCAATTACGCTTCTGGGACGTGATCCTGAAAATACCATCGTGCTACAAGATGTTTCTGTTTCAACCAGGCATGCTCGCTTGAGTCAGAGAAATGGTGTGTGGTGGCTGGAAGACCTGGATAGCCGGAATGGGACAATGCTTAATGAGTTGCCTTTGTCAAAACCTGCACCTCTGACCAATGGTGATATTATTGGCATAGGCAATTCACGCTTTAGATTAGAAAACGTGAACCCGCAGGGCAAGTGAGGTGGAATAGAATTCTTACCATGTATCTCGAACAACTCTCCAATGCCTTTGGCGTTTCCAGTGTTGAAGGTGACGTCAGAAAAATCATAATAAAAGCTGCCCAACCTTATGCCACTGAGTGGCGGGTGGATACGATGGGCAATCTCTTTGTCCGCTGTAAACGACGTGACCATGCTTCGGGTCCGCCTCTGCGGGTGATGGTTACCGCCCACATGGATGAGGTGGGCTTCATGATTTCTGAAATCAAAAAAGATGGCCGTTTAAGATTTAAGCCTGTAGGGGGCTTTGATCCGCGTGTGCTACAGGGCAAGGCCGTGGTTGTTGGCCAGGAGCGCGTGCCCGGCGTCATCGGCCTCAAGCCGATCCACTTACTGGACCGTGATCAATATAACCAGGTGGGTCGTATCGACTCGATGTACATTGACATTGGCGCTACCGACGATAAAGCCAATGGCAAGGTTAGCCCAGGCGATTTTGCCACCTTTGCCACCAAGTTTGGACATCTTGGTGGACAATCTCGCCATCGAAATGACCGGGGCTTGGTCAAAGGCAAAGCTTTTGACAACCGGGCTGGTTGCGCCGTCTTGCTAGAGCTGCTGAAGGGTGAATATGCAGTGGATTTAATCGCCGTTTTCACCGTGCAAGAGGAAATTGGCCTGCGCGGGGCGCGTGTGGCCGCATACGCTGCCAATCCTGACCTGGCCTTTATTTTGGAGGGCACGGCGGCTGATGATCTACCCCATCCTGATGATGATAAGGATGACAGTTTCCCCCGCCTGGGCAATGGGCCGGCGATCACCGTGATGGATCGTTCCTTTATTGCTGATCGTCGCCTGGTGGATTTACTGATTAATACGGCCGAAGCGGAGGAACTGCCTTACCAATTCAAGCGTCCTGGAATTAGCGGCACGGATGCCGGGGCAGTACATTTGACCCGTGAGGGCGTGCCCTCAGTGGCAGTCAGTATCCCGGTTCGTTATATTCACTCGCCTGTTGCCGTTTTGGATTTGGCCGATTTTTGGAATACAGTGAAATTGATGCAGGCTACCCTCGAACGGTTGCCAGAGACGGATTGGTCAACTGACCCCGCGAAATATGTAGGGTAAGTTGCCAACTTGCCCACCGGAGATAGGTATGAAAGACTTAATCAAACAACTCACCGAAGCCTACGGCCCGCCCGGTTACGAGCAGGCTGTTCGTGATCTCATTCAAAACCACGTTACCTCCTTCGCCGATAACGTTGAGGTCGACTCCTTGGGGAACTTGCATGTCCTTAAAAGAGGGGCTGGTAACGGCCTCAAAATTATGCTGGCTGCCCACATGGATGAAATCGGCCTCATGGTTTCTCATATTGATGACAAAGGTTTTGCCCGCTTGACCACAATGGGTGGTGTTCGCCCTGAAACGATGGTTGGCAATCGGGCCATCTTCACCAATGGGGCCCTGGCAGTCATTAACGTTGAAAAATGGCCCCTACCCGATGATTTGGATCACTCCCATCGCAAACTGTACCTTGACTTTGGAGTCAAAAGCAAAACGAAGATCCCGGTCCGCGTGGGCGATGTGGCCGGTTTTCAGCGTCCCTTTGTAGATTTGGGGGAAGCCTTAGTGGCTAAGAGTATGGATGACCGCATTGGTTGTGCCATTCTTATCGAAACTTTGAAACAACTGAAACAGACGCCTCATGAGATCCACTTTGTTTTCACGGTCCAAGAAGAGGTTGGCACGCGAGGCGCTATGACTGCTGCCTATAAAGTCCACCCGGATGTTTCCATTGCCATTGACGTGACCGACAGCGGTGATGTGCCTGAGCATAAACATTTTGAAGTCAAGATGGGGCAAGGCCCAGCCATCAAAGTCATGGATCGAGGCATGCTGGCTCACCCCGGCCTCAAAAAATGGATGCTCGAAACCGCCGCCCAAAATAAAATTCCTTACCAAATAGAGATTCTGACCTTGGGCACCACCGATGCCCGGGCGATGCAGTTGGCTCACGAGGGCAGTGCTGCTGGCGCTATCTCCATTCCCTGCCGCCATATTCATACACCTTCGGAGATGGTCAGTTATAACGACGTACAAAATACGGTTAGATTGTTGCTAGCTATGCTTTCCGGTCCCGCTAAACTGGAGGGTTAATATCAATACTTTTCAAATTTAGTTTGAATATGAACATGCACAAATTAGACATCCGGTCTACTCAACCCCGCACGACCGCCCAAATTAAATTTAGTGATGGCCAGGTTTTAGAAGGCCCTCTCAACACCACCGTCGAGGCTTTTATAAAAGCCGGTAACTTTCCCCAAACCCCAAATCCAATCGCTTGCCTGGTCAATGGCCAACTACGAGAGCTAACCTATCACGCCGATAGGGACCTGAACGTGCATGTACTCACCCTGGCCGATAGCGATGGCCTGCGTGTTTATCGTCGCTCCCTGGCCTTCTTACTCATTGCTGTCGCTCATGAACTTTTCCCCGCAGCAAAAATTGTTATTGATTACGGCCTGAACTTTGGTGCCCTTTACTGTGAAGTGGAAGGCCGCCCACCCTTTACTGAAACCGAGTTAATGCAAATCGAGCGCCGCATGCGTCAGTTAGTAGAAGCCGACCTGCCCATTTTCAAAGAGCGCATCTCCATTGCCGGAGCTGAGGCCCTCTTTAAAGCACGTGGCGCCGACGACAAGTTGCGCCTCCTAAAGGCTCGACGTAAACCCTATCTCACCATCTACACCCTCAACCACTACCGGGATTACATGCATGGCTATATGATCCCCTCTACCGGTTATCTCAAAATCTTTGCCGTCGATACCTACTCCGATGGATTTGTCTTACGCTACCCCCGCCCCAACCAGCCCCATGAGTTACAACCCGGTGTAGAGTATCCCAAGTTGGTCACTGTTTTTAATGAATATGGTGATTGGATGACCAAGCTGGGGGTGCGAGATGTCGGTAAATTAAACGAGGTGGTGGCCAGGAACAATCTGCTGGAAACTATCCTGGTGTCCGAAGCCTTGCAAGAGCAGCGTATTGCTCAAATTGCTACCCTGTTGACCTCGCTTCATCCAAAAGTTCGTCTGGTGCTTATTTCAGGGCCGTCTTCGTCCGGCAAAACGACCTTTAGCAAGCGATTGGCTATTCAACTTTTGGCCCACGGTATTCAACCCATCGCCCTGGGCCTTGATGATTTCCTGGTTACGCGCGAAGACACACCCCTTGACGAGGACGGGGATTATGATTATGAGAGTATTCACGCCCAGGATTTGGCCCTTTTTAATCACACCCTGTTAAGCTTAATGCGAGGTCAAGCCGTCACCTTACCCCACTATAACTTTATCACCGGCAAGCGCGAATGGGGCGAAACTGTTTCCATTACTGATGAGCATATAATTATTGTCGAAGGCATCCACGGCATGAATCCAGACCTGGTTCCCCACATCCCCCCCAATACAATCTTTCGCATTTACGTCTCCGCCCTGACCCAGCTCAATCTTGATCGCCACAACCGCATCTCCACAACCGATACCCGCCTGCTCCGCCGCATCATCCGCGATGCCAGGCACCGGGGATATACCGCCAGAGATACCATTAACCGCTGGCCCAAGGTCCGCCAGGGTGAATACAAATGGATTTTTCCTTACCAGGAGAATGCTGACGTTATGTTTAATTCGGCCCTGGTCTATGAGTTGGCCGTCATCAAACCTCTGGCCGAACCCCTGCTCCTGCAAATTGAGCCGGGTAAACCAGAGCATATTGAAGCCAAACGCTTGCTTTCATTTTTACAGTGGTTTGAACCCTCTTCTCCAGATTTGATACCGGATAATTCATTATTGCGAGAATTTATTGGTGGCTCTATTTTGAGGAATTATAATGTCAGAGGCTAGCCCGTTTCCAAAATCCATAACCCCCGCATCCCATTCCGCATCCCGCATTCCGCAGTCCCCAATCCCCAATCCCCAATCCCCGACCCCCAATCCGCAATCCCCAATCCGCAATCCGAAATCAATAATGGTCCTATTGGCTTTTCTCTCCCTTTTCTTTAGCCCCTTCTTCTATCATCCTATCGGGCTACCGGTCAGGGCTGCCGGTGGTCCGACTGTTATCACCCTATCCGGCCAGCTAATCTCCGAGTCTGTCCTGGCCGTGGCAGATTTTAATCATGATGGCCGCAAAGAAATCGTAGCCGGTGGCATCGATGGCCGGCTTTACGTGATAGATGGTGCCACTCACACGGTCATGTGGGAAAAACAGATGGCCGATTATTTTAGCCAGGCCATCAACCAGTCCTATTGCCCCACGACAATTGATGTCAGCGGCGTTACATCCACCGACATTCGGGCCGGGATTACCATTGGAGACTTGAACCGCGATGGCAATCTGGAAATTGTGGTCGCCACCGGCGGGGGAGCCTGGCGGCATTACGTTGGGGCGATTGTGGTCCTAACCTATGTGGGCGGTAGTAGTCCCTTCACCCTGGTTCCCGGCTGGCCCCGCCTGGCCTGTGACGAGTTAGGCCACCCCGACAACTACAGCCGGCCCGATGGTGTGCCCGATGGATTTTTATCAACCCCCGCCGTCGGTGATTTGGATGGGGATGGCGATCTGGAAATTGTCATCGGTGGTCTGGATCGACGCCTGCATGCCTGGCATCACGACGGCACCATTCTGGCCGGCTGGCCCATTGATCGCAGCCGGAACTATTGGCGTGACACCATTTCCACCCCGGCCCTGGCCGACATCGACCGGGATGGGCTACCGGAAGTCATCATTGGCACCAACGACTATCTGATTCCCGCCTGTCCCAACCCCTATCTACTCTATGCCATCAATGGCGATGGTTCATTTCTGTCCGGTTTTCCGGTCATCACCTTTCAAAACATAACCTCTTCGCCGGCTATCGGCGATATCGATGGCGATGGCTGGCTCGACATTGTCGTCGGCACCGGCAATTTTAACGAAACCTGTGTCTGGTCTGAATGGGTTTTTGTGCCTCAGGGCAACAAGGTCCATGCCTGGGATCATACCGGTAATCCTTTACCCGGCTGGCCAACCACCACCGCCGGCAACATGACCGCTTCCCCCGCCCTGGGTGATCTGGATGGTGATGGCGATCTTGAAGTGGTCGCCGGCTGTAGTGATTATCTTGATTTCAGTTGCACCTTGTTATATGCCTGGCATGGAGACGGCACCACTCTGTCCGGCTTTCCCGTCAGTCCGACCAGTACCCCTATCCAGTATTATCACTCCCCTATTCTGGCCGATTACGACGGCGATGGAGCTGTTGAAATCATGGTCGTCGCCCAGGGCACGCGGACCATAACCATCGTCGAACCTGATGGTACGGTCAATCCTGATACAAGTCGGACCACCAACGGCTACCTGGATAATACGCCGCTGGTAGACGATATTGACAGCGACGGCCGCCTGGAGACGCTCATCGGCAGCACAGACGCCTCCGGTCATGGGGCCATTTCCATCTGGTCCGAAACCGGATCGGTTTACAGCCACCGGCCATGGCCCATGTTTCACCACGACGTAGCCCGCACCGGCCTCTATTCATCCCCTCCCGCCCCCCCTCAACTCGGTTTCCCCGACCAATTACGCTTTTTGCACCAACAAGGTTCGGGGGATAGTCAAACCATGCCGGTCACCATTCAAAATCTGGGTATCGGTCAATTTGATTGGCAAATCGCCAACCCCAACATCCCGAATCTGCAGATTGGGCCGGGCAGCGGCACGGTTTCAAGTTCGGCTACTGTTCAGTTGACCCTGACCACAACCGGTTATATCTCCTATACCTGGCATTACCTGGGCGACCTGACCGTTTCCGGCACGGCTTATGGTCAGCCCGTGCTCTCCAGCCCGCGTACTGTTCCGGTCTGGCTCTATATCGGCGACATAGATCAGATTCATCTACCCATTATCAAACGTTAGCCAATTGGGGATTGGGGATTGGAGATGGAGATTAATAAATAAAGAATCCCATTACCCCTCATCTCCCCAGGGCAATCGCATAAGTTATGTCAAGGAAAGGGTTGACAAAAAGAAAGTGAAAAGTAAAATGATTGGTTTACTCTGATAATTCTTTACTGGAGGAAACTAATGGCAGAACCCACTCCCTTTGA
>DAOUMU010000570.1:0-4571 GCA_034409055.1 Anaerolineae bacterium | reverse complement strand
ACGGCAAAACCGCAATATCCTCGATTATCTAACCGAGGCTTGTACAGCTCGACTTCACAATCGTCCTGCTCCCTCCATCCTACCTCCCCCATGCCAACCCCTCCCCGATACCCTTTGAACGATTACGATTTATTAAACGGTTTTTTTTACCGAAATGCGAGGGGGATTTCAGGGAAGTGTGGTTAATGGGGGCGGTGGTTAAGAAAACCACCCTTAATCTTACGCTGTCACGGATTTAGGATAATCAAAAGGTTGGGACAGGTTTTACACCACCCCAACCTTTTGATATGGCTCAAACATTACTTGACGATAAGCGGTAGATAAATCATTTGCTCAGGAGATATTATGGTCACCCTGCTGGAGTTCATTTGGTCAATTGATTGCGAAGCGCCGGTTCGGTCACTAACTTGGGCGTTTGTGAAGCGCAGGTCGCTTTGCCCTTTGGCTAATGCTCTCAGGGTCAACGTGGCCAGTACACCACCACCGCTTGGGCCGGGCGGCTCTGCCCCCAAGCTGTAAGCACCGAAGGTGACGATACCCTCGCTTGGATTGATAATCGGCTCGATGGGGATTACGGTGCGCCCAGTGCTGCCGGGGAAGACGCCGAGAGTCACGTTGACAACCTCTACCGTCGTGGCGCTATAGGCCAAAGTGAATTCAAAGGCCCCCAGGTCTTCGGTGTCACTGATAGTCACATTTGCCGTGAAGGTTTGGCCGACAAAAAGGGGGAGGTCGGTGGTCTGGACGGCCAGATTGGCGGGTTGTTGGTCGGCAGATAAGATTGTGTGGCCGGTTGTCGTTGGCAGGGCGGCTTTTGTCTCACTACCGCAGACAGTCCCATAGCGATAAGCAACCATCTGTATATCCACGATGTTAATATCGCCATCTTTGTCCAGGTCATAGATTGGACCATACAAGGGGTCGCCCACCCTGGCGCCCCAACGGTAAGCGATAATTTGAAGATCTATGATGTCCACATCACCATCGCCGTCAAAATCTCCCAAGCAATCCGAGATGTAAATCGTCGCACTCTGGGTAATCACGGGAACCGTCGCGCCGGGGACGGTGGTGACCTGGGCGTGTGGCAGGTTCAGCAAAGCCGTGCCGCTCACTACTGGGCGGAGCCGGATGTAGGCCAACGCGCCGTCGCCGCTAGCGCCGGGTGGTGTACTTCCCGTGCTGAAAGCGCCGAAGCTGGCTATACCGAGGGTGTTACTGATATTCGGTCCAACTTCAACGAAAGTGCGGCCACTGCTACCGGGGAACTCGGCCAGGTTAATATCCTCTATGGTCACCAGATTGTTATCGTAAGCCAAGTCGAACTCGAACGAACCCAGGTCGATGATGTTACTGATAACCGCAGTAATTGTAAGCGGTACTCCCACGCTGGCTGAGGTGGCGGAGGGTATAAGGTGCATAATCGTGCCTTTAAGCGTAATTTCTTCACCGGTAAAATCCTGCCCTATCGCGTCCGGCGGCACGCCGACCGCACGCGAGGTAGGTGAGAAGGTGTAGTTCCCTTTAGAGGGTGTAATCGTATAAGTGTCCGCCACCAAATCGCTAAGAGTATAGTCACCATTGTTATCGGTGGTAGCGGTACGCCCTGTGCCATCGGAGAGCATTACACCGGGGATGGGGTTGCCATCAACATCAGTCACCCGGCCCGAAATGGAGTATGTAAGCGGCGTCGTCAAACAGGACTGCGCCGCCCACGGAGTGTAGTCCACCCCATCGCTGACCGCCTGCCCCGTCCCGGTGGGATTGCCGGCGTGAGTCGGGCCGGAGGCATCGCCCCACCAGTGGTTTTCAGCGGTGATTGTGGTGGCTGGGGTGTTGGAATAAATACCATAGTTGGTGTTGTTGTAGATATCGTTGCAGACGAGCGTCGGCACCGAGCCATCCCGGGCTACGAGGCCATAGTAATTTTTCGCCAGCAAGGTATAAGAAACAGTAGGCGAAGCTGAGTGAAAGCGGATGGGGGCCCAGTACTTGCAGTCCCAACAGCCTGAGTAATACTCGTCGTTGTTGTTGAAGAAATAGCCGCCGTAGCGGATGACGGCGTACTCAATCAGGTTTTCACTGTCCACGCTGGCGTCCAGAAAAACGACGTGCCCCCAGTCCCCCGTGCTCGGAGCAGTGGTATTGCCATCATTATTGGTATCTCCGCCTACTGTGTCGTCCCTCAACGACGTCAGGTACACCCGGTCGGCATTTGTTCCTTGTATTTTCAAGACCCCCTTGACCCCCAACAGCTTGTTCCCGGCAAACTTGACCTTGACCCCAGGATCGACAACCAGCGTCACTCCACTGTTGACAGTCATATGCTTGGTTACTACGTAAATCACGTCGGTGTTGCTCCAGTGTTTGACGATGGGTGTTGCGGCGGATAAGGTCCCGCCCCGAATCTCCAGCCCATTCCCGGCATTGTTGGTCAGAGTGTTTCCGCTGACCACCGGGAAAGAATCGACGCTGGCCGAGAGGGCATAGCCCCGGCTGTGCTCGATGGCGCTGTCCCGAACGGTGGGGGATGCTGAGTGAAAGCGGATGGGGGCCCAGTACTTGCAGTCCCAACAGCCTGAGTAATACTCATCGTTGTTGTTGAAGAAATAGCCGCCATAGCGGATAACAGCGTGCTCAATCAGATTCTCACTGTCCCCACTGGTGACCAGAAAGGCGATGTGCCCCCAGTCGCCCCGATCGGGAACAGTGGCGTTGCCATCGCCATTGGTATCCCCACCGACCGAATCGTCTTTCAATGAAGTGAAGTACACCTTATTGGCAGAAGTTCCCTGGACTTTCAGAACCCCCTTCACCCCCAAAACCTTGTTCTGAACCACCTTGACAACGGTCCCTTCTTGAATGGTCAGCCTTACGTTCTGGTTGACGGTGAGATGGTTGTTAACAACATAAACACAATCCGCGGTCCAGGTGGTATCCTGCGTGATAGCGCCGCTAACATTGCAGGTGGGAAGCGGCCCCTGGGCTGCCGTGGGTACTGGTCGCACTGCGCTGAACATCAGTAGCCCCGGCAGGCATACCAATACCAAAACAATTCTACTAATGGATAATACGAGCAGTTTTTGAAATACTTTCTCTTTCATTTTTTCTCTCCTAATGTTGATAATATATGATTTTTGTTGCTATATCATTTATGAGTGTTACTTGCTGATGAATATTTCATCATTTCTAAATCCATTACTTCGTCTATCTGTTTTTTGTATAATTCGGCTTACGCTTGATATGTTGCAGACCAAAGCGGCGATTGCGATAAATCGTTAGCACTTTACGCTCACCCTCAGTTGTCATCACCACAGTGACGCCAGTCAATTTCTGACGCCGTTGATCAGCCTGATCGGCTTTAGGAATGTCTTTCTCACGCAGATGGGTGATGACTGCCCCCGCCTTATGAAAGATTTGGCCATATAGAAGGACATAGTTAATATCTTGATCTGAAAGGTTGCGCTGTGCTTTCCGGTATTCAGCGTGTGCCGTTGTATTGATTGTCCTACTGGTATCTCTGTAAAGCGCAGGCTGGGATAGTTCTGGTTGGTGGCGGCTAGCTTCTCTGCCGCTGACTCTTGTCCGATTTCGCGCACGGCTGGGCAAATCCCAGGATATCTGGTACCGGATGTTTAATGAGAGTTTGGTTACTTCCCTCCATTCTTTAGCTTGTAAAGCCTTCGACATCGCCATAGGTTAATCTCCTTATTATTTGTGAAATATGTTAGCTTCGCATCTAAGTGCTGTAAGCAGCAAGTGCTCAAAAGCGTATATAAAAGCCCTTATTTTGGGGCAATAGTGATTGCTGATGTAAATTAGGGGTCTATTTACCATTTTTGTTCGTACCCTGTCGTTACCCTCGTTACGGATTATTTCGGACAACTTTTGTTTGAATTGAATAAAGTGTGTTAAAATTCGTTCAATATTAAACCCTGTCATTATTTGACGTTTAATATCAATGACTCTCCGTCTTGCATTTGGGCAAAGTATCTCCTTAACTTACATTTCTATTATAAATCTTCTTTGTTATGGCTGTTAACAACGTTAACTTTCTGATAAATCCTAGAAATCAGGCTATTTTATGGAAATCTGTAAGACATTTTCTGAATTTCTGTAATAAACCGGGGTTATCATATGTAGTAGTCGTAGAAAGTTACGGAAACTGTAGTAGTCAACAACATTTTGAACAATTCGGATCTTCCCGAAAGCTCGATTTCAGGCTAAAAATGCCCAATAATCCAGGTAAGTTGGCTTAAAAACAGCTTTCGAGGATTTTGCTCAAGTGTGCAAAATGTATTTGACCCTTACAAGAAAATTACGGAAACTGGACTAAATATGCAGAATAAAGAATTTGGCAGGCGACTGAATGAAGGAATCTATAGCGTTGCTAAAAATCAAGGGAAAGACATTGGCACTGTCCTGGATGATATTGGAGTGGAGGTTGGCTATAGAGAGTCTTGAAAAAGTAAATTGTACTGACTACAGTGCCTAAATGTCATAAAAACATAGCCACGGTTTGACGAGTCAGGAGTTCGAGGCGAAAATCAAGGCTCAATTCTTGTACGAGCGAG
>DAOUMU010000569.1:0-4085 GCA_034409055.1 Anaerolineae bacterium | reverse complement strand
CTCGCTCGTACAAGAATTGAGCCTTGATTTTCGCCTCGAACTCCTGACTCGTCAAACCGTGGCTATGTTTTTATGACATTTAGGCACTGTAGTCAGTACAATTTACTTTTTCAAGACTCTCTATAGGTCGGAGAGGGAGGCGGGGTATATGCCGCAGGAGGAGGCGAAACAGGTGCGCCGGCCGTTTGCGGATGTACCGCTGGTGACTTGGGGGTTGACCCGGCCGGGTAAGCAACAGTATCATCGGGACCAGATGAGATTGGTGCTGCGGCTACATCGGGTTCAAGTCTCTCTACGGCCTGGCGCAACGCAGCCGCCATTGCTCCGGCGCTGGCAAAGCGATCGGCAGGATCTTTAGCCAATGCTTTGAGCAGCACCTGTTCCACCGTCTCAGGCAAGTTGGGATTCATCTGGCGAGGCAGGGGGATAGGGTCGGTGACGTGCTTGATCACCACGGCCATAGGTGTTTCCGCTTCGTAGGGAACCCGTCCAGTCAATATTTCAAAGAGGATGACGCCCAAAGCGTAAACATCGGTACGGGCGTCAACAGGCAGCCCCTGGCCTTGTTCGGGGCTCATATAGGTAGGCGTACCCACGCCGACGCCTGTGCCGGTCAGTTGTACCGAGCCTTCAACCATTTTGGCCACGCCGAAATCGCTCAGATAGATCCAACCTCGGTCGTCGATCAGAATATTGCCTGGTTTCACGTCACGGTGAAGGATACCTCGCTCATGAGCAGCATCCAGGGCACCGGCGATTTGTTCGATGAGTTCAACCACCTCGACTGGGGAAAAGGGTTGGCCAAGCCTGTCATGGAGCGTACCAGCCGGTACGTACTTCATCACAATGTAACTGATATCCCCCTGTTTGCCAAAGTCGTAGACAGGCAAAATATTGGGATGATCCAGTTGAGCAATGGCTTGCGCTTCGCGGGTGAAACGTTCGGCAAAACCGGGTTCGTGGGCGTAGTAGGCCGGCAGGATTTTAACAGCCACATAGCGGTTGAGCGAAGGTTGATAGGCTTTGTAGACGGTAGCCATACCCCCCTTACCGATTTGCTCAACAAGCTGATATTGTCCCAGAGTGCGCCCAATCATCGATTCCATATCAGTCAGGCATCGATCATTTTCAAGGAGGTGGTAATATCGACACAGCCACTGATGGTGCGGGCCACCGGGCAATGATCGGCATGAAAACCAAGCACCCGTTCGGCTGTTTCTCGTTGGCCAGGGGCTATCTTTAGATGGTAGGTAACGTGAACACGCCGGACGACCAACACCTTGCTCTCTTTCTCAATCTCACCTTTTGCTTCAGCGGTTAACCAGCCCTCGCCGGCCGGGATTCCACGCGCCTCCAGCGCGCCACCAAATGTTCCCGTCAGTCAGCCGGCTGTGGCCGCCACCAGATAATCGAGGGTCGTGGTATGGGGTTCATAGACCTGGGGGTCAACGCCGTAATGCTCAGCAACTTCTGAATGGACGCCAAAGAAGACAGGCTCCTCCCCCTGGGGCAGGTAAGCCCGTCGCAGCGGGCCTTTGACCCGCTCGACACGCACATGGGAGGTGTAAACCACCTGATCACTCATCCTTTATCCATCCTTTCCTTGTGGAAAAAATCCGGCCTATTTACTCTATTGCTGAGGTTCAAGCCAGGTAAGCGAGCAAGATACTCACGCCATATAAGGCCATCAGAGGCAGCATCACTAAGGCCATATTAAATGGATCAATGGTGGGGGTGATCATCGCCGCCATAATGGAGATAATAACTATGGCAAAACGCCACTGCCTGAGCAAAAACTGGGGCGTCACCAGCCCTACCTTGGCCATAATAAACAGGATCAACGGTGTCTCAAAACTCAAGCCTATCCAAAACACCAACGACGTCACAAACGGGATGTACTTTTGCGATTGCCATTCCTGAATAAAAATGTCCGTTTGCCAACTGCTCAAGAAACCTATCGCCGTCGGAATTAATATGAACCAGGCAAAGGCTACCCCGGCCAGAAACAGAATTGTCGCCGCCGGCACTCCCAACCAGACATACCTCTTCTCATTCTCCTCAAGCCCCGGCAACACAAACATCAAAAACTGATAAACCAACACCGGCATCGCTAATACCAACCCCGCCGTCAGCGCCACCCGAAAGTAAATGGAGATCCCTTCCGTCGGTCCCAGTACCTGCAACTTCTGACCATACGGTGCAATCAATAACTCCAAGATCCACTTAGCAAAGGCCGTTGCAAGCAGCGTGCCCACAAGTACCGCAATCGCCGATTTGATCAGCCGTTCTCGTAGCTCTTCTAGATGTTCTAACAGGGTCATCTGCCCGGCTAGTTGCTCGGCAGATTTGTCAAGCGAGGTCATCACATCACTCATTTAATACCTCTGCCGGTGGGGAGATCGTAGCCAACCGGGGTCGGGCCGCCTTCGAAGGGGAAGGAGTACCATCTTTTTCCACTGCTGAGGGGGATACTTCAGAATCAGCCGCCGCTTCAGTCTCCTCGATCTCTGGTTCTGTCTCTCCGATTTGTGAGGAGACTTCAGCCACAGGCTCGCCAGCCTGCTGAACTTCCACTTCGGCTTCTTCTATTCTCAGGGGAGCTTCAGAGTTTATCGCTTCAACCTGCTCAGGCTCTGCTCTAGCTTCTTCTGTCTGGGTAGTCGCTCCAGAAACAAGTTCGTCAGTCGGTTCAGTTTCTAATTTGGCTGCTTCGCTGGAGGCGACCACGTTAGAAGCAAGTATCTTCTCTGTCTCCTCAAGCTCTTGCTTGACCGCTCCTATCTGCGCCGACGCTTCAGCTTTAACCGCTTCTTGCGTCTCCTCCACCTCTCGCTTCACGGCCTCGACCTGATTCGACGCATCACTGGCCAACGCCTGCCTGGTCTGCTGAAGCTCTTGTCTGATCTCCGCTATCTCTTGTCGCGCTTCTTCTAACTCATCTAACCGGGCCGCAACCGTGATCTCGCGATGCCACTCCGTCAATATCCCCCGCGACATGTTCCGCAGATCAGCTATCGTCTTGCCCACCTTGGCCGCCATTTTCGGTAACCGACGCGGCCCCAGGATCATCATAGCTATAATAAGAATTAATATTAATTCCGGAAAACCTATCCCTAATATGTCCATTCAATCGAAGGGTCCACCCTAAGCCACGACTTTCAATCGTTCTCGTATCTTGGCCCGGTCTCGTGATACCAGACTGCCCAAAACCCCATTCACAAATCGGGGTGAACTCTCTCCTCCAAACATCTTGGCTAACTCAACCGCCTCATTGATCGCTACCTTCGGCGGTGTGTCAGGCTCAAACAGCAATTCGTAGATCGCCAACCGCAACACATTCCGATCCACCGCCGCTATCTGCTCAATCGGCCACTCCGGAGCCAGCTCACCCACGATGCTATCCAGGTAAGTCCGATACGTCTGCACCCCCAAGGCCAATGACCTGGCAAAGACCTGGGCCGCTTCAGGTAAGGGCCGCTCTTCAAATCTCGCCGCCAACGCAGACCCAATGTCGTGATCCACAAAGTCAAGCTCATACAGCGTCTGCAAAACCGCCGCACGCGCACGTCGTCGAACTTTCATCTGTCGCTCCCTTATTCCCGCTACAGACTTACCCGGTTATTGAATATCTACTATGTCAATGTTCATGGCTCGTTTTAGAGCTTGTTACCACCAAAATCTATAACAAAAGCCCTATTGCATGACCAAGCCACCGTCAACCGTCAACACTTGTCCGGTGATAAAGCCAGCCTCATCCGAAGTTAACATTATTTACAAGTATATCTATTTGGCCGTAAGTGTCAATAGTGACCTTGACGAGAGGCAACATCACTAAAGAATCGAAGGGTCCATCCTAAGCCACGACTTTCAACCGTTCTCGTATCTTGGCCCGGTCTCGTGATACCAGACTGCCCAAAACCCCATTCACAAATCGGGGTGAACTCTCTCCCCCAAACATCTTGGCTAACTCAACCGCCTCATTGATCGCTACCTTCGGTGGCGTGTCAGACTCAAACAGCAATTCGTAGATCGCCAACCGCAACACATTCCGATCCACCGCCGCTATCTGCTCAATCGGCCACTCC
>DAOUMU010000568.1:0-6118 GCA_034409055.1 Anaerolineae bacterium | reverse complement strand
TGGCTTACTTGGCCGCCAACGCTCAATGGCTTGGCATCCTTAAACCCAAACGCAAGCGTAAACAACTTTCTTTTGAGTTGGTAAAGAACTTGACAAATCCTGTCCCTGCTTAACTTGTAACAAATGTGCTAAGGTACTAAAGGTCTTCATTTCGCAAGAAACAGGTTGTTTCTTAGCAATTCTGTGATGATTTCAGAGGAAGCAATCTTCGCCTTACTCAGCCGTAAGCATAATTACACTGAATCTATTACACTGAGTCGGACTTATTTCACCCTCCCACAGTAACTTCGATGTCATACTCCCTGGCGACGTCCGCCAGCTCGTACACGTGCTCCCGGTTGGGCGGTGGCACCCCGTGCAGCTCGTAAGGATGGCCTAGTTGACGCCACTTAGGCTCGCCCAGCTGGTGATACGGCAATATATCGAGTGCCTGTACCTTGGGCAGGCCAGTAACAAAGGCGGCGGTGGCCTGAATATTCTCTAGAGAGTCGTTACACCCGGGCACCAGGGGCAGCCGGACACGCACGGGCAGCCCCAGGGACACAACGCGCTGCAGATTGTCCAGAATCAGCTCGTTGGGGACTCCCGTCAACCGGCGATGTTGGTTCGTGTTCATGTGCTTGATGTCGTATAGGACCAGATCCACGTACCTCAGGATGGATCGAAACGTATTCCAGCGCACATAACCACAAGTTTCAATCGCTGTGTGCAGGTAGCGTGCCTGCGCTTGACGGCACACTTCCTCCAGAAAGACCGGTTGAGCGGTAGGCTCGCCACCCGAGAAGGTCACTCCACCGCCGGAGTGCTCGTAGAACTTGCGGTCCCGCTCGACCTCGGCCAGAACCTCAGAAACGGTGAGATAACGTCCAATAATGTTGATCGCACTGGCGTAGCACAGCTTGAGGCACTCGCCACATAGGGTGCACCGGGTACGATCGATGATCCGTTTGTGTTCAGCCGATTCGCGAATCGCACCTTCCGGGCACGTCGCCAGACACTTGCCACAATCGATGCAGTTGCTGACCAGGTAAACAATCTCTGGCTCGTGAGCTATTGACTCCGGGTTCTGGCACCAAAGGCAACGTAGGGGGCAACCCTTGAGGAACACCAAGGTCCTGATACCATAGCCATCGTGTATAGCGAACCGCTGAATGTCGAAGACTAACCCCATCACCTCGTCCCGGGATTTGGCATCTGGATTGTAATGTTGTAATCGATCAGTCCAAGTCGTCAATGTGACTCTCCTGCTGTTAGATTTCGATGTATGTCTCTATTGATAATTATTTACCTGGCTCGGCCTGAATTGGCAAATCCAGGCCACAGGTAGCGATTATAGTTACCCCTATTATTATAACGGGAGCTGGTCCCAACAGCAAGAAACCAGCTCCCTATCCATTCTCACAAAGTCTCTGAAGACACTCTCTAAGTTAGAACACGTGCTCCGTGCGGGCGATGATGTCGTCCTGGAGTGCCTTGTCGAGCGCCGTGAAGAAGGCGCTATAACCGGCAACGCGCACGACCAGACCCCGGTACTTTTCTGGATTCTCCTGCGCATCCAGCAGGGTCTCGCGGCCGACGACGTTGTACTGGACGTGGAATCCGCCGCCATGGAACAGGGTTTCGGTGACCGCCTTCAGGTTCCTCAGCCCTCGCTCATCTTTCAGGGCATTGGGGTGGAACTTTTGGTTGAGCAGAGTGCCGTTAGAGGCAATCACGTGATCCAGCTTGGCGACCGATTTAACGGCTGCCGTCGGGCCGGTCTGGTCAGTGCCGGACACGGGCGAGACGCCATCGGCCAGTGGAGTACCGGCCTTGCGGCCGTCGGGGGTAGCGCCCACTACAGTGCCCAGCGGGACGTTGGCCGAGACCGGATAGAGGCCGGGCTGGAATCGGCCACCACGCGGGTTCGTGTATTTCTCGACTTCCTGGCAGTAGATCAACGCACCCCCCCGGGCGAGCCCATCGGCGTACTCATCGTCGTTGCCATACTTGGGGGCGCGGTTGATTAGCATCTGGCGCAGGTCTTCCTTGCCCTCAAAGTTGGTCTCGAGCGCCTGCTTGAGCTCATCTAGGGTAACCGCCTTCTCCTCGAACACAAGCTTCTTGATCGCAGTCAGAGAGTCGCCGACGTTGCCCACGCCGACACCCTGCGGGCCGGTGAAGTTGTAATGTGCCCCCCCCTCTTGCAAGGACTTGCCTTTGGCGATGCAGTCATCAGCCATCGACGACAGGAAGGGCAGCGGGGCCCGCTCGCCGTGGGCGATGTCCACTGCGTTATCGGATATGACCAACAACTGGACGAAATATTCCATCTGCTTCCGGTAGGCCTCCATTACGTCGTCGAATGACTTGAAGGAGGTCAGGTCGCCGTTCTTTGGTCCAAGCTGCTCGCCGGTCGCCGGGTCCACGCCGTTGTTGAGCGCCAGCTCCAGCACCTTGGCCATGTTGAAGAAAGCGGCGTCGTGCCAGCCTTCCGTCTTGCCGCCGACCTGCGGCTCGACACAGCCGATGATCCCGTAATCGCGGGCATCCTCGCGCGTTAAGCCCCGGCTCAACAACCCCGGAATGATGAACCGGTCGTTGTAGTAGGCGGGCATGCCCAGACCAATCCGGCTTACCTCAAGGGCCTTCATGTACAGCGAGTCCGGCGTGCCGTCGTGGACACGGATGGAGATTGACGGCTGGTACAACTGAGTGTTGGCGGTGGCCTGGAGGCACATGAAGGACAGTTCATTGGTCGCATCCGCGCCGTCCCGAGTCTGGCCGCCGACGATCAGGTTCTGGAACATTGGATAGCCGCCGAAAGCCTTGGTCGACCCCTCGTCGCGCACCTTGTTGATCTCGGTGAATTTGATCCACAGGAGGTCCAACAACTCCTGGGCTTTCTCGACGGTTAGGTCGGTATCGGCCTTAAGGTAAGGATACATGTACTGGTCGAACCGCATCGGCGAGATGGAGTGGCCATTCGACTCGAGTTGGATGGCGAGTTGGACGAACCAGAAGGACTGGAGTGCCTCCCAGAACGTCTCGGCTGGCTGGGCCGGCACCTTGCGGCAGATGCGGGCGATCTCCTGCAGCTCAGCTTTCCGTTCGGCGGCCTTCTCCTTGGCCGCCAACCGATCCGCTTCCTCGGCAAAACGCTCGGCGAAGCGGATGACTGCCTTGTTGGCAATGACCACCGCCCGCAAGAAGTGCATCTTCTTTAGTTGCGCCGGGTCGGTGGCGTCGAGCTTGTCCAGCTCCGCTTCGGCTTCGGCAATGATCCCATTCAGTCCCTTGGCCAGGACTTTGGCGTAGTCCACCGAGATGTGGCCGACGCCGTTGAAGTAGTAGTTGCCTACGGTGAATACACCCGCCGCCTGGGCGTCCTTGGCTTCCTGGGTCATCAACGCGGTTGCCCGCTCATTGCTGGTCTTGCCCTCCCAGTAGGGGAACAGCTCACGGAGCGTCTGTTTCTTGCTTTCGGAGATGAGGAACACGTCGCCGGTTCGCTTTTCCAACCGGTCGAGTTCCGCTTCAAGCCACTTGTTCGAGAACTCGGGGAAAATGGGGGACGAGCGTGGCTTGGTAGCCTGGTTGCCGACAATCAACTCATCGTCCTGGATGAAGATCGTCATCTCGGCTAAGATCTTTTCCAACGCCTTGGCCCGACGGATGTGGATCGGCTCGGCCTCGGTCTCCTTATAGGATTCGGTGACCAACCTGGCCCGTTCCACGCAAATCTCTGGCTGAATCGCCAGGAACCGCTCTTTGACGCGCCCCACCCGCGGAGTCGGCCCCGGCAAGGCCATCGCGTCAACCTCTTTTCCTTTCAGTAAGATTGCCATTGTAATACCTCCTTTGGTACTCAGTGACTACTGTAATCGATTGTAATACCTGACTACTTTGTCAACAATGCTTCCCCATGTCACTCCGAGCGCTAGCGAAGCATCCCTTCTTCAAAGAAACACTGTCAGGATTCTTCGGCTTCGCCTCAGAATGACATTGCCAACTACATACAGTTTCGAGCGGATACTATATTGTGGCGAGCATCACCTCCTTACGCTCTTTGGCACAGTTCAACCAGGCTGAAACAGCATAACGTGTAGAGTCTACAGACATTGGCTCAACGCAGGTTTGTGGGGTAGCACCTCACCTGAGAACCAATTTGGTAAAATAGGTTGAAAATTGTTCAAAGAGGAAGATCTCGCACAAGCACGTGGCTCTGCAAGAAGGACTAAACTAGTCAACAGGGCTGGACATTTCTTTCTAAATGAAGAAGGCTAAGGAGGCTATGTAAGAAGTACGCCAGGGGTAGGGCGGGTGCTGAGTATGGTTGGAATCTTGGGCAAGGATCATAAACAATGTATCTTGGTGCTATCTAGCCTGAAATAACACTTTAATAAAGTTAAAAATACCCATTAAACCCCACTATATCATAATATTATTGCTCACCATAAGCAAGTGACATTTGTCCTTATTCTCGGTGACAACTGTCACTATATCCATACTACATTTCTCCCCTTCTCCTCACCTATGGGAGAAGGGACATATGCGTCAACTCAAGAAAACCGGAGTTTCCGACGTTGCCTTAGCTTGCGTAGTTACCCCAAGAAAGGCTATAGTTCAAAAGTACGGATTGAAAAACGCTTAAATTCATGTTAAAGTAATATAGAGATTAGGGCGGCCAAGACCGCGCCCGTTGTTCTTTAAAATCTTTAGTTTGTAGTAAGTAAAGCGATTATCCTATGTGTGCTTTAAAGATCGCTTATATTGGTATGGCCCTGTTTGGACAGGGTATGGTGTGCATTTGTGCTGTACCGATCTGAGCGATTTTTTTATGCTGTGAAAAGGAGGTTACTATCATGCAAGCTCAACACCACTCTTATTGGCAAATCGGTAAAATTGTACTGCTGGCCAGCCTGGCTTTGATCCTGGTGATCGGCTGGGGCCAGCCGGGCCGTCTGGCTTTGGCCCAGGAGCCTGATACCCCAGCCGCGGCATCAACCGCCACCCCGGCGCCGGTGGAGCCGGTCTCACCTATTGTGAAGCCAGTTGTTACTACTGAGCCGTCAGATCTTCCCGACTCAACGCCAACGCCTCCCCCGCCACCGGACGATGCCGAAGTCATTGACCCGCCTGGTGAGGCAGAGCTGGGTGAGCCGATTACGGATGAGACTTACGTGACCCGGGATGACGTCGTGGACGAAGAAGGCGGCGTGATTGACATCTTTGATCTGTCTTTTGTGGCCTCACGTTTTGGCACAGATGACCCGGCGGCCGACATTAATCTCGACGGCACGGTGGACGTCCTGGACCTGGCCGTCCTGGCTCGCCACTATAATCAGCCTGAAGCGGCTGTTGAAGCAGCGGCGATCCCGATGCCGCCCTCTCTGCCTGTGGTTGAAGCCGGAGGCGAAGATTTTGGCGCGCTTGACCTGTCTGTCGCGTCAGAAGATTTCGAGACCGAGGCTCAGTACTACGTCAGCCGGCGTCCCTTGCGCATTGGGGTCAGCCTCAATTACGTCAGAGCCTATGATTATATGGACTCGGCCTCGGCCCCTGATCTGTATGCCCAGGTGGCCGTAGGTGGCGTTGCGGCCAGAACCAGCACCATCTATAACCGTTACGAAATCTGGCCCTATTGGCGGCTGGGCTGGTGGCGGTATAGCAGTTTCCCCTGGGCGCCCTGGTACATATCCGAGGCCAATTATTATAGCTTGCCGATCAACGTTGAAATTCGTGATAACGATGGCCGTACCTGCTACGGTTATTACGGGTGTCGGGATCGCTTTGAGTGGGCCGACATCAGTTGGCGTCGCTACCAGCGGACGAAAACACTGACCTTTTATCCGGCCAGTTGCACGGTGGTCGATGAGAACGGAACCCGGACGCGTGGTTATTGGTTAAGTGATAATCGCTGCCGGGTCTATTTGGAGAGCTGGGGCAGTGAATGGCCCAGAGCTTATGTCAGCTACTACGTTGATGCCCTGTGGGAGTAGGAGTAGAGAGATAAGGGAGTTCCGAAATTTAAATCATCCCAAAACTTTCGGTGACGTGAAGCGTAAAACGTGAAACGTGAGGGTTTATGGCGTAAAAACATCACGTTTCACGCTTCACGTTTCACGGAGTTGGGACA
>DAOUMU010000567.1:0-9471 GCA_034409055.1 Anaerolineae bacterium | reverse complement strand
GTTTTAATTGCTTTTGGGTTCTCATAATATTCACCTCTTTTGTTCATTTCTTGCTTTGAGGTAGTTTGTTATGAGAACCCTTTTTATCCAAATCTGCTTACCTGCCGACTTTTGCGGTATTGCCTTTAATCGCAATATCGTAAATGATGAGGCGATTTTTATCCAATTTGGTCAGGACCTTTTGGTCTATGAAGGTGGAGTTATTATCCAACGTGGAGATGGTGTTCACTTAGGGAACATCAAAGTGGCATGGCCGAAAGAGACCCGACCAGAGAAAATTACCTTAATAGCCGGTCTGTACAGTCTCGAAGGCAAGCCCAAGTACAATGAGCGTATTACTCACCCCATCCGTTGGCTAGAGATGAAAAATGTGACTGCTGAAAAACCGTTGGGACAAAACAGTAATCAGCAAAAAACTAAACCGATGTATTTTGCTTTATTTATCAGCATTGTGGTTTTGTTTGTTGTACTTTTGAAGCGGATTACATCAGTTTACTTAGACAGAGAAGATAGGGGCTAAATTGATCCAACACTGAAAACGCCTCATCGAAAAATTCCTCTCCTTGACTCGGTTCAGCGAGTAGTCTGCCCGTGTGAAATCAATCGGGCAAAGTCGAAACCAAGGGTGACAGGAATTCTGCATCACAGATTCAAGAGAGAAATCATATGTCACGCCAAGACCAGATAAAACGCTTAATAGCCAATCATAACCGGCGTTTACAGGTACTCGAAGAGAAAAAAGCATTGTATGGCCTGGATACTGCGCCGGATATCTTGATAGAAATTGAAGATATTAAGGCGACACTGGCTGAATTGGAAGCAGAATTAGCCCAGGTGGAACATCCGGCGGCAGATATACCTACGCCGGGGATTCTGCATAATCTACCGCCACGTAGCGAGTTTGTAGGCCGGGAGAATGAGAAAACGCAGTTACACGAAGCGCTGTTATCACGCTCTCGGTTGGTCAGCGTTGATGGTATTGGGGGGATTGGTAAAACCGCCCTGGCTCTGGAAGTGGTTTATGAGTGTCTACAAGCCAGCCAGGCCAAGGAGCCGACCAATGAGATTGCCACCTTTGACGGCTTTATCTGGACGACGGCGAAAGACCGGGAATTGAACTTAAATGACTTGTTGGATACGATCGCTTTGACCCTGGAGTATCCCGGCCTTGTCCAAAAACAAACTAAAGAGAAGTTAAATGCAGTGGATAAACTCTTGAGAAGCCAACCGTACTTGCTGATTGTGGATAATTATGAAAACATCACCGATGAAAACGTACGCGGTTTTCTCGTCCGATTATCAGAACCGTCCAGGGTCCTGATTACCAGCCGGGAACGAAATCTGACTGAGGCCTGGATGATCTCACTTGAAGATTTGCCGGAAACGGACGCCTTAACGCTGATCCGTAATGAGGGTAGACGACTTGGCCTAATGGCTGTGGTGAACGTAGATACTGAGGTGTTGAAGCGCTTGTATCAGGCCACCGGTGGCACTCCATTGGCTATCAAGTGGGCTGTTGGACAGATTAAGCAGAAAGGGCAATCTCTGGACTCTGTTCTTATGGCCCTCCAAGAAGCACAGGGCGATATTTTTGAGGATCTTTTCGCAAGATCGTGGTTATTTTTGCCGGACGAGGCTCAACGTGTCTTAATGCTCATGCCTATTTTCGTAACCCCGGTTCCCCGAGATGCCATTGAAACGGCTGCGGATATCCATTCGCTTGAGCTAGAAGATGCCATAGGGCAATTAGTTGAAATGTCATTACTGGAAGTCAGTGACCATCTTGAGATTAAAAAACGGCGTTACCATGTTCACCCCTTGGTCCGTTCTTTTGCGCGAACACAACTGGATCAGCAGCCTGCATTAAAGCAAGATTTCTGGCAAAGAGTTACACCCTATTTCCTGACCATAGCTAAAGGGGTGAAAGATATAGCGGTAGATAAGGATGCCTGGGCCATACTTGACGAACAGCTACCCAATGTATTGAACACAATTGACTGGTGTTTTACCCAGTCTCCTAAAGACGCCCTGCGGTTTTTCGAGACCATAGCCTATTACCTCGTCCGACGTGGTTATTGGGATGATATCCTGGCCTTAGGCACAGAAGCGTATGATTTGGCAATGACTTTGAGTAATGAAACCGATGACCCTGCCCTGAAAGCAAGCTATTTAAAGCAAGCGGCCACATTTGGCCTACGACACGTCAGTTGGATTTACCGCAAACGACAGGATTTAGAGACCTCTGAAAAGTGGTGCTGTCAAAGTATAGCGATTTATGAAAAAATTGGTGACCGAGAAGGTTTGGCTCGCGCGCGGCGTCATCTGGGACGTATCTATCAAGAGAATGGGCAATTCGCAAACGCTGAGCGAATATTCAAAATGGCTTTGGAGGATTATCAGCAACTTGAACGTAAGCAAAGCGGTTTGGCCCATACCTGGCTGAGTCTAGGTCGTATAGCCAGAGATCAGGGTAGATACGAGGAGGCGGTGGAACTCATCAACGAAGGTTTACGGCTATGTGAGGAGACTGGCTCGCCCGCAGGTGCTGGAGTCTCATTACTTACCCTGGGTGAAATTGCCCTGACCTTGAACAACTTTGGGGAAGCTCGTAAACACTACCATCAGGCTCTCAAGATAATGCAAGAGATCGAGCGTGCGGATCGTATTGCCGATGCCAAATTGGGTCTAGCCAGGGTAGAAGCCCAGACCGGCAACTCAGCTACAGTTCGTCGATTAGCCCAGGAAGCCTTGGAGATTTATCAGAAACTTGGCCAGGCTGCTAAGGTTGAAGAGGCTCAAACTTTACTGGATCGTCTCTCGGACTCTGAAATATCTACAGAAACGACAACAAGGAGTAACCCTTGACCCAACCCCAAAAACGCCTCATCGAAATATCCCTCCCCCTGGCCAAAATCAGCGAGCAGTCGGCCCGGGAAAAATCGATCCGCCACGGCCACATCTCCACCCTGCACATCTGGTGGGCGCGGCGACTGCTGGCTGCCATGCGGGCGGCTATCTTTGCCGCCCTCATCCCCGCTCCGGAGAGCGACGAAGAACGCCAAAAGCTGGAACGCCTGATTGAAACCATCGTCGATTGGGACCAGGTGAAAGGTGGCAACAGCGAAGCCATTGAACAGGCCCGCGAGTTGATCCGCCAGGCTTTTCCCGACGGCCCACCCCGTTTGCTCGATCCCTTTATGGGCGGCGGTGCCACCGGCCTGGAAGCCCTGCGCCTGGGCTGCGAGACCCACGCCGTGGAGCTAAACCCGGTGGCCCACTTGATCGAGCTATGCACGTTGGTTTATCCACAAAAGTACGGCAGAGGAGTAGGGTCGCAAGGTCGCAGGGGCGCAGGGTCGCAGGGTCGCAAAGGGACACGGGTGAAACAGATGGAACTGCCCGGCCAGGAGCGGCCACAGCAGCTAATGATGGAAATGCCGGCAGGGTACGAAACGAAAGCAACCACACTGGCCGACGAGGTGCGCCGCTGGGGGGAGTGGGTACTGGAACAGGCCAAGGACGAAATCGGCCACCTGTACGAGAACCCGGTGGGCGACGAAACCATTGTGGGCTACCTCTGGGCGCGGACCGTGACCTGCCCCAACCCCACCTGCCGGGCCGAGATGCCCCTGGTACGCCAGTGGTGGCTGGCCAAGAAGAGTAACCGCAAGATTGCCCTCAAGCCGGTGGTTGACCATACGACCAAACGGGTAAGGTTTGAAGTGGTTGATCTGGGAGCAAAAAGCCGTACCGATGATTTTGATCCCTCTGCAGGCACTACCAGCCGGGGGCACGCGACTTGTCTGTTTTGTGGTCAGGTGGCTGACGTGGAGTATATCCGCAAAGAAGGACAGGGCGAGCGAATGTGGGAAACGCCAATGGCGGTGATTTACGAGCAAGACGGATCCGGTAAAGGCTATCGCCCTTTTACCGAGCAGGATGAGGAACTATTCCAAGAAGCTCTGGCTTTGCTGACTGAGATGGACGAGGATGTGCCAGATGAACCTCTGCCAGTAATCGGCACATTAGGTTTTCGAGTGCAACGTTACGGCCTGACCCGCTGGGGTGACTTGTTCAACGCCCGCCAGGCCCTAGCCTTACTAACTTTCAGCCGCCAGGTGCAGGCCGCCTATGAAGCTATGCTGGCCCAGGGGATGGAATCGGGGCAAGCCAAGGCGGTGGCGGCTGAACTCGCTATGGCGATTGATCGACTGGCAGATAAAAACGCCACGTTATGTATTTGGAACAATATTGGAGAAAAAATTGAGCATGTTTTTGGTCGACAAGCTCTGCCAATGATTTGGGACTATGTAGAGCTTAACCCTTTTAGTGACTCCACTGGTAATTGGAATAGTCACATTGATTGGATAGTACGTGCTGTTGAACATAGTAGTGCAGCTAGCGAAATGACGGCAATTGCTCATCAAGGTACCGCTACCCGCTTGCCTTATTCCGAAGATCACTTCGATGCGATCATTACTGATCCACCCTACTACGACGCCGTTCCCTATGCCGATTTGAGCGACTTTTTTTATGTTTGGCTCAAACGGTCGGTCGGTTTCCTCTATCCCGACCTGTTTCGAACACCACTGACTCCCAAGTCCAGCGAGATCATCCAGGAACCGGCTCGGCACGACGGTGATGAAACAGCCAAAGTCTTTTATGAACAGGAGATGACCCGAGCCTTCAGTGAGGCTCGCCGGGTGCTCAAGCCGAACGGTATTTTTTCTGTAGTCTTTGCCCATAAATCTACCACTGCCTGGGAAATGCTACTCAATAGTCTGCTCGAAGCCGGGCTGGTCGTCACCGCCTCCTGGCCCCTGCATACCGAACGTCCCGGCCGCCTGCGGGCACAGGAAAGCGCAGCCCTGGCCTCCTCCATCTTCATCGTCTGCCGGGTGCGCACCACCGAAATCGAGGGCTACTTTGACGACGTGCGCGAAGAGTTAGCCACCACCATCAAAGAACGGCTAGATTTCTTCTGGCAGCAAGGCATTCGCGGCGCGGATTTCTTCATCAGTGCTATCGGCCCGGCGGTGTCGGTCTTTGGCCGCTATCGCCACGTCTACCGGCTGGACGGCAGCGAGGTCGGCGTACGGGAATTGCTAGATTTGGTACAGGCGTCCGTGGCCGAGTATGCCCTGGACCGCATTCTCAACACTTCGGCTGCGCTCAGGGCAGGCGGCGGCGCGGCCAGGGTCGGCGGTGTGGATGCGGCCACCCGCTACTACATTTTGCATCGCTGGGCCTACGGCAGCGGAGCCATTCCCTTTGACGACGCTATGCGCCTGGCGATGGCCCTGGGCGCAGATGTCTCCACCTTGATGGAGCGGCGCGGCCTGCTCAAGCAAAGCGGCGAAACGGTCACTCTGTTGGGGCCAAAGCAGCGGGGCAAGAGTGAGGAGTTGGGCCTGCCGGACCGCAGTGGTCGCCAGGCCGGGGTGATTGACGTGCTCCACCGGGCCGCTGTGCTGTGGGAAAAAGGCGACCGGGACGGCTTGGCCCGCTTCCTGGCCGAGGCGGCCCAGGGTCGAGAGGAGCAGGTGCGGCTGGTGGCCCAGACCATCGTCAACATCCTGCCGGATGATGATGCCGAACGCCGGTTGTTAGAGGGCTTTTTGCAGGGGCGGGATACCTTGCCGGATGTGTCGCGGCAGAGAAGGTTGTTGTAAAAATGAGTCCCGGTGCGGAGTGCGGAGCGTTGAAACGCCCCGCTGATAAGGCGAAACCTGTTAAAAACAGGTTAAAAGACAGTAGAAAGGAATTTAAAAGTCTGTGAAAAACTTCCAAATCTCTCAAGAACAACTGGCCGACTTTTGCCAACGACATCAGATTCGCTGGCTGGCCTTGTTTGGTTCGGTGCTGCGGGATGATTTTGGGCCGGAGAGCGATGTTGACGTACTGGTTGAGTTTGAGCCGGAGGTCCGAATTGGGCTGATGGCCTACATTGGCGTGATGCAGGAGCTTTCAGACTTGTTGCAGCATCCGGTTGATTTGGTTTTGCGGGATGGGCTAAAACCCCAAATTAAAGATGAGGTGCTGGACAGCGTCCAGGTGATTTATGAGACCCGAAAAACTTCTCACGCCTTTGCGGTGCAAAAATAGGAGTACAGGATGAACTATCCCCAGACCCTAAACAAAGCCAAAACCTTACTGCAACAAAAGCATCATGCCCAGGCCGTACAAACCGCCGCCAGCACCCTGGAAAATCTACTCGTTGAACTCTACAATGAGCTCCTGGCCCAATCCCCTCCGGCTCGCCAGAAACAACTGGTGCAAACCATCGAGCAGGTCGGCGGCGGACAACCCCTCAACAAGCTCACCCTGGGCCGGTTAGTCGGCCTCTACCGGGCCAGCAAAGCGTCTGAAGATTTACAAAAGACCCTGGGCCTGAGCCTGACCTTTCTCAACGTCAATGCCCTGGGACCGCTGGTTGACATCCGCAACCGGGCCGTCCACGAAGGTCACGAACCCGACCCCGCCGAAGCCGCCTACATCGTCAACCAGGTCGAACTCATCCTGCGCGAAACCAACCGCCTGCCCCAACCCTCAATCTCCCCGTCTCCCCATCTCCAATCTCTTCCCCCCTGGTGGCACACCGCCATCCCCCACCGGGACATCCGGGAAGGCCGCCTCAACCTACGCGACTTCGCCGTAGACCTGGCCAAGGTCATCGAGGGCCGGGCCGTGCCTGAATATAAGGACGCAAATACGTTTTTCCGGCGCACTTTTCTCACTCGTGGGCTGCGGGCCACCCTCAAGGGCGTGCTGCGCCGCCTGGCTGGACACGACGACGGCGTGGCCATCACCCAGATGGCCACCGTGTTTGGCGGCGGCAAGACCCACACCCTGCTGGCCTTGTATCACATGGTCAAACACGGCGCGGACGAGATGCATCTGGAACCGGTGCAAGAGCTACTGGCCGAAGCCGGAGTCGATTCGATTCCTGCGGCCCGGATTGCTGCCGTAGATTGTGCCCAAATCAGTCCCGGCCAACCCACGGTCACCCCCGAAGGTCTGACCCTGCACACCCTGTGGGGCGAAATCGCCTACCGCCTGGGGGGGCCTGAGTTGTATGACATGGTCCGTCGCAGCGACGAAGGCCGGGTCGCCCCCGGCAGCGAAGCCCTGGACCAACTCTTTGAGAAAGCCGGGCCGGCTCTCATTCTCTTGGACGAAACCCTGTCCTACATCACCAAGGCCAGCGCCATCCCGGTGGGCAAAGGCTACCTCTCGGACCAGGCCCAGGAGTTTTTGCTGGAACTGACCCGGACCGTCAGCGCCAGCGACAACGTGGCCCTGGTGCTAACCATGACCTCCAGCGAACCGGAGCAAATCGGCGAAGCGGCCATTCGCGCGGCCCGCGAAATTGACACGGCCACCCGCATCCTGCGCCGTACCCGTCAGGTAGAGGTCAGTGCCGAGCGGGAAGAACTGTACGAAATCCTCAAGCGCCGCCTGTTTGACACCGATCCGGCCCAAATCGAGGCCCAGGCCCGCGCGGTAGCCCAGGCTTACTGGGATTACTACCGCGCTCACCCCAACGACTTCCCCCAGGAAGCTCAGGCCCCTGAGTATCGGGAGCTAATGGTCCGCGCCTATCCCTTCCACCCGGCCCTTATCGAAACCTTGCGCGACCGCTGGGGCAGCATCAGCGGTTTCCAGCGGACCCGGGGGGTGCTGCGCTTGCTGGCCCTGGTTATTGGCGATCTGTACCGCCAGCAGCGGCCCACGCCGCTCATCCAACCGGCCCACGTCAACCTGGACAACGGCGAAATCCGGGCCGAACTATTGGAATACGTGGACAATCGCGGCGGCTACGAGTCGGCCATCTTCTCCGACATCGGCGGCACCGGCGAGTCCAAAGCCCCCTACCTGGATCGGGTCACCGGCGGCGATTACGCCCGCCACTGTATCGCCACCAGCCTGGCCACGGCCATCTTCATGTACTCCCACAGCGGGGCCACCCAACGGACCGCCTCAGCAGAACGTCCCCAGTTGTGGCTGTCGGCCTTACAGCCGGGCCTCGTCCCGGCCCTGGCCGCCGATGCTATGGACAAGCTCCGCGCCCGCTTGTGGTATCTGGTGATCCACGAGAACACCTACCGCATTGACAGCCAACCTAACCTGAACCAGATGCTGGTCACCCGCATGGACGCCATGCGCCAGGAACCGGACACCGTTCGCGAGCGAATTAAAACGGTGGTCGAGGAGATCGTCGGCGAACGCACCTTCCCCAATTTAGTCATCTGGCCCGACGAACCGGGTCAAGTGGCCAATCGTCCCTTGTTGACCCTGGTTGTCCTCGACCCGCCTTATGCCTGGAGTCAAGATGAAGGCCGGCAGAAGAAAACGCGGGCCTTCATCGAAAATATCCTCAGCAGCGCCGGTAACACCTTCCGCCAGTTCAAGAACTCCCTCGTTTTCCTGCTACCCACCACGGAAGGGGTGCACGTGATGGAAGACACAGCGGTCAGACTGCTGGCCCTGGAAGCTATTGAGCGGCAGTACCGCCCTTCGACAAGCTCAGGACAGGGGGGCGGTGGCCTGTCCGGGGAACAGACCGAGGAGCTAAGAACCCAGTTAGATCAAGCCCGGAAGGGCCTGCCCGGGGCGGTGTGGGGCGCTTACACGGTCACCATTGCTCCCGCCGGCCTCAAAAAGGAACAGGCCGGCGGGATGAAGGCGGCAGGCGAAGGTCTGACCCCGGCTGAAGCAGAACTTCAGCCCTCAGCCCCCGGCCTTCATTCTTCCCTCTGGGTGCGGCAAGAACACGGCTTCCCCGGCTACCGCCCTGGTGAGCATACCCTGGCCGGGCGGGTGCGCAAACGGCTTATCGATGACGAGCGTTTGTTGGAACGGCTGGATCCCCGGCTCATTAGCGAAGGCAAACGGGAGCAATGGCGGCTGTGGGCTGCCGAGGAAGAACAGATCAATGTGGCCACCTTGTGGGATTATTTCTGCCGTTTCCCCTACCTGCCCATGCTGACCGGCCCGGATGCCTTGCAGCAGACCATCGCCTGGGGGGTGCAGCGGGGGCTGTTTGCCTACGCTCTGGGGGACGGCACCGACTTCGACACCATTCATTTTAGCGACACCTTGCCCGCCGGGACCTTCGCCATTGTCGAAGGGGCCTGGCTGTTACGTCCGGCCCTGGCCGAACGATGGCTGCAAGTGGAGGAACCCGAACCTGAGCCCCAACCCCCGCCCGAACCCCAACCAGCACCGGAGGGTGAACCTGCGCTCATCAAACCGCCACCCCAACCGCAGCCTGAACCCCAACTGCAAACCTATCACAACGGGTAACCATCAACACCCCGGTCGATTGGCGCCAGTGGTACGACTTCTACCAGGCCATCATCAAACCCCTGGCCGAGGCGGGGGTCGAGGTCAAGCTTGAGCTAACCATCGAAGCCACCGGCGAAATTGAGGCCAATCTGGTCGATCTGAGCGTCAAGGAGAGCGTGGTGC
>DAOUMU010000566.1:0-5751 GCA_034409055.1 Anaerolineae bacterium | reverse complement strand
ATTCGGGGTGGGTAGGGGCGAGGCAACTCGGATTGAGAGTCTCGGAGTAAACAACCTGCTCTCCGAGTTGCCTCGCCCCTACTTTTTGAGACGATACGTTTCCAAAAATCAAAAAAAGCCTGTTGGCTATGGCCAACGGGCTTTTTTTGTTCGGCCCGATTTTCTGAGCCGATTATGCGTAATTCAGACCTCCGAGGTTTACGAACTCATTTTCAAGTGAAAATTGGTTGGACAAACCGAAATCTTTTACCCAAAAGGTCAATTCACAAACCTCGGAGGTTTTGTCTCAGATAATTACACATAATCCGATTATGAATGTTCTTCTTCGCCGTGCACCGGCTCGATGACCCAGCCGATGACGGCCACCAGGGCAATGACGACACCAATCAGGGTCACGACGATGTTGATGGCTAATCCACCCACAAGACAGAAAAAGCCAAAAGCCAGGACAATGGGCCAATAGCTGGAGGAGGGCATATGAATGTCTTCAGGCTTTATTTTTGAGGCGGTGGCCGGTGCTTGTTCAACGTTGGTTTCTTCAGCAGTTGCAGACATAGTTAACTCCATTTGTAGCAAAATTGTTTTTTCAATTGTAGGGCACTTTGTTAAATTGCCCTGGAACAAGTTAGCAACTTGTTCTACAACTTATTTCATTGTAGGGCACTTTGCTAAATTGCCCTGACAACTATGAAAATAGACTTCTATCAATGGCCATGCTCAAAAAAAGCAGGGCCAAATAGGCCTGAGAGAATTTGTAAAGCCGCTTGCTATAGCTTTTGCGATAGTTTCGCCACAGTTTCCAGGCCAGGTAAAGAAAAGGAACGCCCAGGGTAATGGCGGCGATCAAATAGACCAAACTGACCATGCTGAAGGTGAAGGGCAACAAGGTCAGGGTAATTAACAAAATGGAATAAAGAAAGATTTGATAAGCAGTTTCTTTTTCGCCGACCACCACCGGCAACATGGGCACCCGCGCCTGGGCATAATCCTTTTTAACCAGCAGGGCCAGGGCCCAGGTGTGGGGGGGGGTCCAGAAGAAGATGATGGCGAACAGGTAAAGGGCGCCCAGGTCTAAGCTGTCGGTTACGGCTGTCCAGCCGACCAGGGGAGGAATGGCTCCGGCCGCGCCACCGATGATAATGTTGTGAATGGTCGTTCGCTTCAGATAAAGGGTGTAGAAGAAAACGTAGTAAACAATCCCCACCATGCTCAAGATAGCGCTCAGGAGATTGACGAAGCTGACGAAAATTAAAAAGGACAGGGTACTCAGGATCAGGCCCAGCAGCAGAGTTTCCTGGGGACTAACCAGGCCGGTCACCGTCGGCCGGCGCGAGGTGCGTGACATCATCTGGTCAATGTCGCTATCCACATAACTATTGATGACACTGGCTCCACCGGCGGCCAGGAACCCGCCCAGGAGGGTATAAAGAATCAACGAGATGGAAGGCACCCCTTGCGCGGCGATAAACATAGCCGTGACGGTCGTGATGAGTAACAGGATCAGAATCCAGGGCTTGGTTAGCTTAAAATAGATAGTTGCTTTTTGGCGCGTGCTCAGGGGGTGATCCCGGACGGTCTGGTCGTGATCTTCTACAGGCAGTAACGACCTGGCTGTCAGGTAAAAGGTCGTGGTCAGGATAATCAAACTGCCCCAAATGGCACTGGCCAGGCCGAGGTGAGTGGCATTAATCAGGGAGGGAAAGCGTATCAAGACGTTGAGCCCTCCCACCCCGGCTTGAATTAAAAATAGAAGCCCCAGAGCAGTTGACCATTTTACCAACCAGGGGTGGGCGGCGTACCGGCGGTGGATTTGTAAAACAACGGCCGCTATAAGGACGCCCACCGCCACCACACTGAAACGGTGAAAGAGATGAATGATAACCCCCAGGTGAGCCTTAGCCGGAAAGATCTCTCCCTGACACAGGGGCCAATCCAGGCAGGCTAGCCCTGTATTGGTGCCGGTAACCGTGGCTCCGCTGATCAGTAAGAACAGAACGGCTGCCCCGCTGAAAAGTAGAAGACGGAAAAAGGATTGATGGCTTTGGCTGGAGACACCCCTTTTCAATATATATTCGGCTGGCAGATGGGCCACTGTGGTTAGCAACAGGGTCAAGGCCAGATAAGAGGTTGAGGCCAGCAGGTGGGCGACCACGATTAGGGGGTGATTATTCAACCAACCGGTGACGGCTCCCAGAAAGACCTGGCCGAAAACGATGGCTACGGCCCCCAGGGCCGGTTGTAGGATGAGCCGGTGTTGTCGATAGTCACGCCAGGCCACCAGGGCGACCGCAATGGTTAATAAAACGGCCACACCGGCCACAAGCCGGTGTATAAATTCTATCCAGGCCGTGATTTGAGCAGGCGGGATAATTTGATGGTAACACAAAGGCCAATCTGGGCAACCCAAACCGGAGTGGGTCACCCGCACCACGGCCCCCATAACAATCAAAAACAAGAGCCAGCCCGAGGTGGCCCCGGTTAATCGCCGAAAGCCTTTGCTGGTTAGGGCATGATTTGCCAAAATCATCTCCCGTTAATTCCCGAGGCCCCTATTTAGAAGAAGCAGGGGTCGGACTGGTCACCGGTGGCTTGGTTGTTGGCCCCGGAGTCTCTTGCCCCAGGCGCAAATCGCGGGTCGGCCGGTAGCTATGAACGGTGGGGATTTCCAGGAAGTTGTAAGCCGGTGGCGGAGAGGTCGTCCACCATTCCAGTGAGTTGGCTTGCCAGGGGTCGGATGTAGTTCGACCGCCTCGGATCAGGGTAGCCACGAGATTCCAAAGTAAGGGCAAAATAGAGGCAGCTACCAGGAATGCCCCCACGGTGGCCAGCAGGTTATAGCCTTCCCAACCCAATCCGGCCTCATAATCGGCATAGCGACGGGGCATCCCCAGTAGGCCCAGGATGTGCATGGGGAAGAAGGTGATGTTAAAGCCGAGGAACATCAACCAGAATTGCATTTTGCCCAGCGTTTCGTTTAGCATACGGCCGGTGACTTTGGGGAACCAGAAGTAGATTCCGGCAAATATGCCCATAATGCTACCCCCAAAGAGCACGTAATGCAGATGGGCCACCACGTAATAGGTGTCGTGAACTTGGGTGTCAACCGGCACCGTGGCCAGAAAAATGCCGCTGATACCGCCAATGGTAAAGGTCATAATAAAGCCAACCCCAAAGAGTAGCGGCGTCTTAAACTCGATCGAGCCGCCCCACAGGGTAAATATCCAGCTAAAGATTTTTATCCCGGTAGGCACGGCAATGGTATAGGAAGCCATCATAAAGAAGAGTTGCAGTCCAACACCAATGCCGGCGGTGAACATGTGGTGAGCCCAGACCACAAAGCCCAGCACGGCAATGGCCACGGTGGAGTAGGCAATCATTTTGTAGCCAAAAATCGGCTTACGGGCAAAGACAGGTAACACTTCGGAGACAATGCCCATAGCCGGCAAGATCATAATGTAGACGGCCGGATGGGAGTAGAACCAGAACATATGTTGCCATAGCACCGGATCACCTTGGCTACTGAAAAAGCCAGCGCCCATGTTGCGCTGAATGAAGAGCAGCAGTAAGGCAGCCCCCAGAGCCGGTGTGGCGAACAGGACAAGAATGGATTGGACCAGAACCGTCCAGACAAAAAGCGACATCTGGTGCAGGCCCATTCCCGGAGCTCGCATATTGAGGATGGTCACGACGAAGTTGATGGCTCCTAAAATAGAAGAGGTACCGATCGTGTATAGCCCAAGCGCCCACAGGTCCATGCCCGTTCCTTGCGAATAGGTGCTGGTCGAGAGGGGGGCATAACCTGTCCAGCCACCAGCGGCAGCGCCACCTTCAAAAAAGAAGCCGCTGTACAACAACAGGCCGCCAAAGAAGAACAGCCACAGGGCGAAGGCGTTCAGACGGGGGAAGGCCATGTCTCTGGCTCCCACTTGCAGCGGCACAATATAATTGGCCGTACCAGCCAACAAGGGAATGACCCCCAGGAAAATCATCGTCGTACCGTGCATAGTAAAGAATTGGTTGTATTCATCCGGGGTCATAAGCTGTAAACCGGGTAGGGATAGCTCAGCCCGGATTAGCAGGGCCTCAAGCCCACCAATCAGGAAGAAGAGAAAACTGAAGACAAAATACATAATGCCGATTTTTTTGTGATCGACGGTGGTTAACCAATCCAGGAGACCCTGGTTGTAGTAACCAGCCTCTTTCTTCTCCTTGATCTCGTCGGCCTTTGGCCAGTCGAACGTTCTCAGATTCAAAGGACGGTCGAGAAAAACGACCAGCAAGAAAGCGAACAGCAGGGCTACAATGGTCAAATTACCGAAACCGTAGAGGCGATAGGGGGCCTCGAGCAGACCGACCATAATGGCCCAGGAAACCCCATACCCTACGGCTAAACTAACGATCGTAGCAATAATTAATCGAGTACTTGGACGTCTCATTCTTAAAAATTTCCTCCTAAAACCACTATTCAACCCCGGAAACTGCTTTGAGGTAGGTGATGATATTATTCAACTCGTCTTCAGATAATGTTTCGCCGAAATTTTGAGGCATAATCCCGGACGGACAGGGACCCGTGGGACACGCTTCGGCGATAACGGCGTTAGGCATTAGAATGGACTGGTGGACGTATTCTTCGCCCTTTTCGGCGTAAACGTCGGTAAGCTCAGGTCCAATTTGCCCCCCCTGGCCATTGATGGTGTGGCAACTGGCACAATTGGTGCTAAAGAGCAACTCGCCCTGGGCCGAGGCATTGGCCTGTTTTTCCACCGTGCTCGCGGCCCACAAATCGAAGCTTTCCCGGTCCATAACAATCACCTCCATAGGCATTTGAGAGTGACCTAAACCACAATACTCGGCACATTGACCGTGGAAGGTGCCGCGTCTATCGGCCTTAAACCAGGTCGTGGTTAGATAACCCGGTACGGCATCGGTTTTGCCCACCAGTTGGGGCACCCAAAAACTGTGGATGACATCTGCCGAGGTAAGCTCTACCCTGATATCAGTGTTAACCGGTACCCGCAGCTCACTGGTGGTTTTTATGTTATAATCTGGATATTGCACCTCCCACAGCCACTGTTTGCCAATGACTCTGATCGTCATATCGGTCGGCCGGTTGGGGTCGATGTCTTTGAAAGTTTGAAACGTTAATACCAACAACACCACCAGAATACCGACCGGGATGATGGTCCAAATTGTTTCTAACACCGTGCTGCCGTGAAAACTTTGGTCTGGTTCCGGTTCGTCGGCCGATTTGCGCCGAAAACGAACCAGGGAGTAAATTAACAAACCACTGACAATTAAGAAAACACCTACGGCAATTGACAGGATGACGGTATGTAAATTAGCAATAGACCTGGCCCCTGGCGAAGCCGGGTCCAGGGGGGAGGGAGGATTAGCTGAGGCGACAGCCGGAAACATGGCTATGGTTAGGCCCAATATGGCTGCATAACCAGCAATCTTAAATACACGCTTTAGGTTACTGAGTTTAATTAAATGCATTAAACTTTACCCTTCATTAAAAATTATTCTAACTTTTTATTGGATCGAGGTTACTGGAAAGGTGGTGAAGTATAGGCTACCAGTTCGCCGGGCAGCATCGAGGTTAGGCGAACTTGATGACCCATTTCTTATTAGGGCCTTATGCTAGTTAGCAGTCAAACCGCTAAAAATGGGATCTCAATACGGTAATGTTCAATTTTGCCCTGAATTTTGACCACAGTTAGCCGTAAACTTGCCTGAAGATGTAAATTCCAG
>DAOUMU010000565.1:0-14879 GCA_034409055.1 Anaerolineae bacterium | reverse complement strand
GTTTTAATTGCTTTTGGGTTCTCATAATATTCACCTCTTTTGTTCATTTCTTGCTTTGAGGTAGTTTGTTATGAGAACCCTTTTTATCCAAATCTGCTTACCTGCCGACTTTTGCGGTATTGCCTTTTTTGAATTACTGCCGCTCGTGTGGCCTTGAATACGCGGCAGAACCTGTAACGGAAAACAATCAGCCGAAATTGGTTTGCCCCAGTTGTAGCGAGAAGATCAGGTATGATAAGGAGGATATTAAAGAAGAAATTCCGAGATACGTTGACGCTGTAACAAACGGCCAGCCTGATTATAAGAAGGAAGATGGCCTATGGCCCTATCTTATTCAACAACTCCATAAGCAGAATTATGGTTATTTGGCCGGTTATGACCGCCCGGAGACCTTTGATGAATTGGCTAAGTTATCGCAACCCAGGGAATATCTGGCCCTGATCTACGCCGATGGGGATGGGATGGGCCAGCAGTTGGAGCGAATCTGCACCCTGCAACAAATGCAAGATTTTGCTGATACTGTAGATGATAGTGTTTATGAGGCTACCGTAAAAGCGATTCGGAAGCACCTTCGACCACGACGTGGTCAACAAAAGAAACAGTGGCCGTTTGATATTTTGCTGTTGGGTGGTGATGATTTGGTGATGGTTACCCGAGCCGAGTCTGCGCTGGAAGTGGCGTTGCTGGTGATGCGGCAGTTCAGTGAGTTGGCAAATAAACGTTACACTGCACAATATCAAGATGCTCCCCCGGAATGTAGACCTTCACCTCTACACCTCTCTGTAGGCGTAACGATTGCCCACGCCAACTATCCCTTTGGCGAGTTATTACGGCTGACCGAAAGCGCCTTGAAGTTTGCCAAAAAAGAGGCCGCCCGTAAGCGCCAGCGCGAGCAAGGTTTTCACGAGGGGATGCTGAATTTCCTGGTGGTCAGCAGCGCCAACCATTTGGATTTTGACCAGTTTTACAAAGACCAACTGCGGGTCAAAGCGGAATACGACACCCCCCGCCCCAATCTCTATCGCAGCTTGCGACCTTATACGGCCTCAGAGTTTGAGAAGTTGATTGAAGCGGTGCGTGTGCTGCAAGATTTGGGCACACCTCGAACCAAGCTGGAACAACTACGCGCGCTTCTGTTTCAGACCAAACAGCAGGCCATGATTGATGCCTTATCCCTTCTGTTTCACTGGCGCAGCGAACGGCAACGGCGAGCCATTCAGGATATTGTCACCCGGTTCAGTCCGGCCGAGGTTGAGGCCGGCCTTCAATTCCCCTGGTTCCAGGTAGACAGCGCCGAACAAAAGGCCAATTACTACACCCCGCTCCTGGATTTAATCGAAATCTACGACTTTATTAGCCGTAAGGAGGAGGTAGATGACCGTAGTCACTGAGCATATTGACCTCAGCTATAGCTTAATCTTTGAGGCCCCGTTTCATTTTGGCACCGGCTTGCGGCGCGGTTTGGTTCATCGCACCGTAGCCAGAGATCATCAAGGTTATTTAATTGTGCCGGGCACGACCATAAAAGGGGTGGTACGGGAACGATGCGAACAGTTGGGCAAATTATTTGAACTGCACATGGTTGAGCCGCACGACACCCAGACCGACGAACTCCGTATTTGTGAAGCTCGAATGGGCGACCCTGACATCATCACCCGTATCTTTGGTTCTCGTTTTCGGGCCGGACAACTCTTTTTTGACGATGCCACGCTGACGACCAGTTCCTTCACCCAGGAAGCAGGCGCCGAAGCCGATGAAAGTCACCCGGCCGTTGAGTACATCGACCGGTCATATTTTGATGGGCACGATGAGCGGGACCAGGTTGTTTCCGGCAAATATAAACTGCGCCAGGTAGAAAATCGCACGCAGGTCAGTTTGTCCAGATTGACCCGTACCTCTAAATCCGGCCATCTTTACACCAGTGAATACGGCATTAGACTACTACGCTTTGATGGTCGCATTTATGGTTACTTGAGGGGCTTCAGGCCTGATAGTATGGAACGGGGTACTTACTCGCTGCTGCTGTTCGTAGCAGGTCTGCAGAGCATTAACCGCATGGGCGGTCAGAAGTCAACCGGGGCCGGCCAGGTGCAAGTAGAGATAACCGGGCTATTGATTGACGGGCAAGTAGCCGAAGCCGGATCATTTCTAAAAAACCTGCCGGAAATAGAATATTATTGGATTGAACGCGAGGAAAGATCATGATCTATGCTGTGACCGCAGTGGCAGAAACCCCGCTGGCTATCAGGAGGGGGCGCAATAATAGCGATGCCTCTACCCTGGATTATATTCCCGGCTCTGTTTTACTGGGGGCGCTGGTTAACGCCCACCATGTTATGCGAAACAACAGTGACGAACTTGAGCCGTTGTTGTTTTCCGAGACGGTTCAGTTTAGCAACCTGTATCCGGCCAGGCTGCCAGAGGTCGCGGACGAAGAGGTAGCTATGAAGCTGGAACTACTAAATGATCCGGCCCTACCGGTTTACCCTTTTCCCAACACCGCCCGGAGCTGCAAACGGTTTGGCGGCTTCTATTACGACTCACCGCAGCCGGATGAACACCACGGGATGTACGATCATCTCCTGCCCCTGGCTTTTTTCGAGATAAACCGGCAAACAAAACCGGAGATACTGTGCTCACATAAACACTGTGCCCATAAAAACGAACAGGGTGTTGTTTGTGAAGAAGAACGAGGTCCACAAAAGCATGGCTATTACCGCCGGGGTGACGATCCCGACCAATGGGTCTCTTTTGAGGTGAAGCAAATGTTACGCACCCATACCGGTATCAGTCGCACCACAGGCACAGTCCAGCAAAGTATTCTCTTTAGTCGCTCTGTCTTGACCGCGGAGAGTTGCTTCTGGGGGACCCTTCAAGTTGATAACGAAACGGCGACCGGGTTGAAACAGTTTATAGAGGAGGCCAGCCAGGCCGGTCTGGTCCGGGTGGGCAGCAATCGCTCCCGGGGCATGGGCCGGATCACAGTCAGGTTGTCCGGTTTTGAGCCTGACACTAAAGAGAAGCTGGTCGGCCGGCTGCAAACCTTTAACCAGGTTCTAAAAGATGCCGCAGAAAGTCATAAAATTGACTTGAAATATGACTGTTATGTTCCCCTCACTCTAACTTCGGACGCCATCCTGGTTGACCATCTACTGCGTTACCAGACTTTCCTGGGGCCAGACTACCTGGCCACCGGACATCAAATTGAGGGAGCAGAGTTAGTATATAGTAACGCCCAGCCCCAGCGGATCATGGGCTGGAACAGCCTGTGGCGCTTGCCAAAAGCTGATGAATTGGCTATTGCCATGGGGTCTGTATTTCTATTTGGATTTAAAAACGCCTTAAACGATCAATTGATCGCCGGTCTCTTTGATTTACAGGCAGCAGGCGTTGGTATCCGGCGGCGAGAGGGGTATGGACAACTCCTGGTCGCCAATCCATTCCATTGGGAGGCAAAGAACGTATGAGCACTACCAGATTTCGCTTGCAGGCCATGCGCGAAGTCGCCGAGCAAGCCGACAAATTTTATCAAGAGGCAGAAAACCTGGGAACGTTGGCTGCCGAAAGTTTCACCAGCCGCCATCGCAAACAGATTACCGATCTGGAAGGGGTGGCGAACTCGGCCATGAAGGTTACCGATGTCGTCAATCACATCAAAAACCAGACCGCCCGGCGTGACACCTGGCGGGAGTTAGGCCCCCAGTTGCTCAATACCATTCAGGAGAATCTGCGCAAGCGTCGGGACACGATTTGCGAGCGGATCACATTATCTGAGGTAGAACACGAGCGGGCCAAGCAAGAGCAGCAAATACACTTGTATCTCATTCGTGAGTTTGTGCGCCAATTAGCGGCTCAGTACGAATATCGCTGCCGGGGGATTAAGGTATGACCGGCCAGGATATCGAACTGACTCGCGAACAGCAGGAGCAGATCCGGCTATTTAGCGATGGTCAACTCTACCAGGATGCGCTTGAGTTCATCGAGACCCAGGGGACAATTGATGGCCGGACCCAGATGGCCAGCCTGCTCAGTTACACCCAGAGTTGGGCAGATTTAATCGAGTTTGTACGGCATCAAAGCCAGCGGGACTGGATCGGCAAAAAAAGTTACTACGGGCAATTTTACGCCGCCCTGGACTCTTACCTGAAGCAACTCTACCAGCAGACGTTGCAGTGGTTTCCTGTGCCGGATAATTATCAAACAAAAGAACAGAAGCGGAACTGGCAAGAGCATTGTGCGATCCGGGTAGCGCGCGAGTTTGTAGAGCATCTAACCTTTGAGAATTTGTACCGGGAGAGGCAACGATGAATAGAACGTTTGAAAAGAAATATGTATTTAACGGCAAGCTGGTGCTCAAGACCGGGTTGCATATTGGGGGCGGCCAGACCGTCTTTAGCACCAGCGACTCGCCGGTTATCCGCACCTCCGATGGCAAACCCTTTATTCCCGGCTCCAGTTTTAAGGGAGCTTTTCGCAGTACGGTGGAAAAGCTGGCCCCGTTGACCGGCGTGTGGAGTTGCGGCTTATCAGATATGCCGGTCAAGGTAGGAGCGGAAGAGAAACAATGTATCGGGGCCCAGGGTAGCGCTCAGGATAAGTTCAATAAAGCCCGCAGTGATGCCAACTGGACCGATCAGCAACTGGTAGCCAAGATCACACCTGAACTGTGCGACACCTGTAAATTATTTGGCTCTCCTTTTACCGCTTCAAAAATCAACTTTAGCGACCTGTACACCGAGGATGAGACCGATGGTGTGATTCAGATTCGGGATGGGGTAGCCATTGACCGGGATAGTGAGCGGGCGGTTGAGAACTTGCTCTACAACTATGAGGTCGTCGCCCCGGAACTGACCTTTAATCTGGAGATTACGCTGGATGATCCCACCGAGGTCGATTTGCAACTGACCTGCCTGGGCTTGAGCGAGTTTCTCAGCGGTCTGGGCTACATCGGCGCTAATCGCTCCCGGGGCTTGGGCCGGTGTGAAGTACAGGAGTTTGCTATCTACCGCCTGGATTTAACCGGTCAAGAGAGAGCCGATAAACTGTTAAAATATTTGCAAGGTCGCACCTTAGACCAAAAAATGGATACGGTTGATAACCCCCAGGACTTTGTCAATGAACAGCTTAAAAAATTAGTGGAGGGTTAGGTTTATGCTTAAAAAACTGGTCAATGAAGCCAAATTTACGCTGACGATTACGACCACCGGGCCGGTACTGATCCGCTCCGGCCGGGCCACTTTGACCGGGCCTGATATGGCTCCGGTGTTGACCTACCGTAACGGCCAGCGAGAGGTGTTTCTGCCGGGTACCTCCCTGAAAGGGGTTATTCGCAGCCACCTGGAAAAAATAGCCCGTACGCTAAACGAGCCGGTGATCTGCAACCCGTTTGATAAAAAATCCTATTGCGGCGAAAAGTTGCAAGAGCGGAAGCGAGTAGAATTTAAGAATGCGCCGCTGCCCAATGATATGGCCTACCGGGAGTCCTGCCCCGTTTGTCGCCTTTTTGGGTCTACCTTTTACACCGGCCGGATTAGCATCGGCGATGCCTATCTGGAGAATAGCGACCGTCCACTGCCGACCGAACTCCGCGACGGGGTGGGCATTGACCGCCTGACCGGCGGCGCGGCCCACGGGGCCAAGTTCGATCTGGAGGCCGTTTCGCCGGACGTGGCTTTTAAGACCCAGGTTTATCTGCGTAATTTTGAGATCTGGCAATTGGGCATGGTGCTGTTGGCGGTTAAAGACCTGGAAGATGGCCTGATCCGGTTGGGATCAGGCACTTCGCGCGGTTTTGGGAATGTGCAGGGGGCTGTCGGTGAGATTACCATCAACCATGTTGGACTCCAAGCCGGCCGGCCGGACAATGAAATCTGGGGCCTGGGTCAATTTCTATCGGCGGCCGAAGGCAACTATGGGGCGGTTAAGGATGACCGGTTGACGCTGACCGATCCACCCGCCACCAAACGCAGTGGCATCCGGCAAAGCCAACTGTTTGCCGGTGAACAACTGGCTGCGCTGCAAGATCAGGCCACGGGCGTATTTGTTGAACGTTTGCAACAGTGGAGGTAATGATTATGGGCCAGGCAATTTATTGGGCCAAAGTGGAGGATGTTACCGGGCTGATTGGGGGCATCACCTGGCCGCCTGATCAGACCTTGATGATCCTGGAACGGCTGCTGGTACGTTGGCTGAGTGAAGAGGAGATCAAGAGCGGTTTACGGTTTGAAACGTTCAAGCCGGACGAGCCGTTCAGCCGGTGGGAGCGGGGTCGCATCTTTCACCCGGAGGGCGAACTGCGCTGGGAAAAGATAGATCACCGGTTCTGGGTGGTCTATGTTGGCAGTGACCAGGTGACCCTGCCGGAGACGTTTAAGCGGGACGAGTCCCTACAGCTTGGCCAGCCGGTAGACCGGTCCTACTACTTGTGGGGCAAACGCATCAACAAAGAAGCTCTGAAGACGCTGAACCGCCCGGCCAATGCCCCGATCTTTGCCGAGTTTACGGTCGGGGGCATCCTGGCCGAATACCCGGTGGATGTTCCGGTCGATCAGAGTCCAAAACATCTTAAACTGGACGTGGCCGAGTATATCGATCCAAAAACGCAGGCGTTGCAGTACTATCGCTTTAAAGGAGTCAGTTGGCAATGAATCCGTATGACTTTGTTCGCATCGATTGGTCCAAACCACCCCAACGTCGCCGCCCGGCGCTGCACGACAAATTTGCAGGTCTCTCCGGTCGCCTGGCCGGGACGATTACGGTGGAAACGCCGCTTTTCATTCCGGCTACCCGCTTGAGCCAGGGCCGGGGGCAATTTTCTCATTATGCCCGGAATGGGGCCGGGCAAGCCATTATTCCCGGTAGTTCGCTCAAGGGGTTGTTCCGCAGCCTGGTGGAAACCATTGCTCCCGGCTGCTGGATGCACTTTCGAGGCTTTTACCGGGACCGGATTGATTATGGCAAAAAATTGCCCCAGGATTTTCTACCCTGTCGCAATCTCAACCAACTCTGTCCGGCCTGCCGCATGTTTGGTCTGATCAATCGAAATACATTGTTTATGGGGCACGTGAATTTTGATGATGCCACCTGCGCCGATCCGGTTTCGCACCAGGCCGTCTACACCCCCATTCTGGACGCGCCCAAGCCCCGCCACGGCACCTGGTATCTGGACAAGTCGGGCCGGCATGTAGCCGGGCGCAAGTTTTATTTCCACCAGGCTCAGATAACCACCCTGAGCCAGCAGCGCACCAGCCGCTCCGGTGTACCGCTGAACCAGCACATCCAGCCGGTGGACCGCGGCACCGTCTTCACCTTTAAGGCCACCTTTGATAGTCTTAACCCTCAGGATGAGCTACCGGCCTTGCTTTATGCCCTGATCTTGGAGCCGGACATGCGCCACAAAATCGGTTACGCCAAGCCGGCCGGCTTGGGCAGCGTTCACGTTGCACTGACCGAACTCGAGATCATCGACTACGCCGCTCGCTACCGGGGTAACGGCCAAGGTCCCGAACAATATGAGGGCCAGGCTTTACAGCAATATCTTGAGGGCCAAACTCGTTCCTACACCAATGACCGGACCTCTATCACCCTGCAAGACCTGCGCCGCATCTGGCGCTGGCCGCCCGATCCAAAGGTGCAGTATGCTTATCCGGGTCAACAGTGGTTCAGGGAAAATCTAGATACGCCGATTTCGAAAACATAGTTAGCTGGACTGAATTCTATGTCACTGGAGCATTATCTCAAGATAACTCTGACGATGATTACCGATCTCCAAGTCCACGTGCAACTGCGAGGTCAAGGTTTTGGTATCTCTCATTGCGACGTAGTTACTGACGTACAGTTCACGCCAGCGGAACTCTCTGTAGCCGTTCGGGCATTGGAGGTAAATCGAGCTCTTCCTGAAACTTTCGATCAAGCAGAATGGAGAACCTTGAGAGAATGGAATGTGGTAAAGGGGGAATTTTCACCATCAGAAGATTCTGGTGAAATTAAGCTACGTGAGGCCGAAATTGATATCACTCAGTTGAGAAAGCGTGTGCAAGAGAAGCTCTTTTACACGCTTTTTCCAGTAGAAGATAAGGAGTTTGAAAAACAACTAGAAGTTGCATTGTATGAACTAGCTAAACAAGAAAATAACAAAATTCTGCACATCCGGCTGGAAATACCTTCTAAGAAAAAAAATGAGTTGTTACATCAACTTCCATGGGAGGTATTATGTATTAAGTGTGAGCATTTTGAACGCCACCACGTTTCAATCGCTCGATATATTCAGGGAGTCAAACCTGCGAAAAAAGCAATTCCCTCTGAGCAAGCAAGAATTTTAGTAATCAGAGCCCGTCCAACAGGTAAAGAATTTGACTTTATTCAACTAGCGACCGACCGTGATAGTATCTGGCAGATTTTTCGGGACGACCACCCTGCTTATCGAGTTCGGTTAAAGCAACTTCCAGACATCAAGAATGTAAACAGCCGAACAGAGTTGCTGCTTAGTGACTATCTTAACGAACAGGAAAAAGATGCTCACATATCTCAATTTCTCCATTTTGAATGTCACGGCAAGTTTGGACGTCTATGTCTAAATCGGCCACCCCATGTTTGGACAAATGTAGAAGCTGAAAAATGTGGTTGCGGTGCCAATCTATCTAATGAATATTATGGATATCTAGCCCTTGAGTATATCGAGTCCAATACTCCAGAGGGGGACACCTGGGTTCATTGGTTTAGCGCAGATGATTTAGCCGACTTGTTGGGAAAACATCCCATAAACTTTGTTTTCTTGAATACTTGTGACTCTGCAGTTGCTCGGCGTAGTAAAAATGCCTTTAATGGAATTGCCCAGGCTTTGATTCAGGCAGGAATACCCGCCGTATTGGGAACACCTTTTCGGGTTGAGTCAGAAGCGGCCAGAAAATTCGCACAATATTTTTATCACCATCTTCATCAAACTGGCTCACTGATTGATGCATTGGATTACGCTCGGCAACGTCTGGTCAATGACCCAAGTGTTGGCCGTGAGTGGTATCGGTTCGCTCTATATTTCGGCCACCAAGCAGAGTTGTCTGATCAACTCTTTGTTGAGAAACCCTCGAAAGATTTGAGTGGTCAGGATTTTTCCGGAAAAGATATGAGTGACGAGTCGCTTTGTGGCTGGAACCTGGAAAATGCAAACCTGCTAAATGCAAATTTAAGCAACTCGTTATTGAAGGGCGTAAATCTTAGGGAGGCTAATTTAGTTGGAGCAACATTTTCAGGTGTAGATTTTTCTCATGCTGATCTGACTGGGGCAAACCTGGAAAATGCTGATTTAGTTGAAACAACTTTAGTAAATACTAAGCTGGTCAACACAAATTTAAGTGGAGCTAGATTCTTTAAATTTGTTGAAGATGAGGAGATCGCAGCGAGTCTAAAAAGCATAGATTTCAGTGGCGCAATTCTATCCAATTCTATCTTCACCAACACAAAATTATCTGCGGCAAATTTCAAACGTTCAACAGAAAGAGCCACCAACCTGATGAATGCGGATTTTAGTGGTGCTGAACTTTTTGATGTTAATTTTGATCAAGCAAATCTAGCAAACGCAATATTTAATAACGCTACTTTCAATACTGTCAGTTTTCGAAGGGCTAATTTAGTAGGTGCAGATTTTCAAAATGTAGATTTTGATAAAGTAAAAGAAGTAGATTTTAGTGGCGCTGATTTAACGGATATTCAAGTGAATGAAACTTTCTCTTTCGGAAAAATTATCTATGACTCTCATACAAAGCTCAATGCCTATTTTGAGAAGGTAGAGCGAGTATTTTCAAAACAAGACTCTCCGGGGATTGATCTTGCCGGTACTGTGCATTTGAAGAAAGAAGATTTAAGCCGATTAGACTTAGATTTAAGTCGTGCTAACTTTTGCGGCGCTGATTTACGAGGCGCTAATCTAAGTCAGATAAATTTGCAGGGAGCAGATTTGAGCCACACCAAGCTGAGAGGAGCTAGCTTATATAAGGCCAAACTAAATAGAGCAAATTTAAGTAAAGCAAATTTCTATGATAGTGATAACGATGATAGTGATAACCAAATTGCTCCAGATGGCGTAGATGTTGAACTTTGTGGTGCAGATTTGCAAGGTGCAGATTTATCCGAGGCAATTTTATATAGTGCCCAGTTAAGCGGTGCTAATTTGCAGGGGGCCAAATTTATACAGTCCGAACTCATTCAAGCCAACTTCACCAGAGCTAATTTAAAATCTGCTATCATGACTGATGCTGATTTGTCTGGTGCGAATCTAATAATGGTTGATTTAAATGGTGCTAATTTAAGAGGAGCAAATCTGCAATCTGCCAAGCTAATCCGAAGTGATCTTACGGGCACTCAACTTCAGGGTGCCAACCTAAATAGGGCTAATCTGTATGGCGCTATTTTGGGGGATATTAACCTTGAAAAAGAGGCCTTTGATTTGAGTGGGGCTATATTGCCGGATGGCACAAAGATACCGGATGACACTGAGGATGTAGGAGACCCGGTAGAAGAGTTAGAAACTATTTAATTTTAGGAGCTAAAGCTATTATGACCGACAAAATCGAAACCATCGGCCTGGCCGAATACATTGAAAAAATAAAGCAAGACTTGAAACAACTTTCAGCAGCCGATGAAGAAAAATGGCTGGTCATCGACGAAATTGAGATTGAGTTTAGCGTGGTAGCCACCAAAGAAGGCGGCGGCAGTGGCAAATTCAGCTTCAAATTGGGTGTGCCGATGGTCGGCGAAACCGGGGTAGACGTGGGCGGTGAGGGCAAACTGGGCCAGGAAAAAGTGCAAACCGTGCGGTTGAAATTGTCCCCGTTGCTGGACAAGGCTCAAATCATCGAGGGGCTTTCCGATGAACAAATTGCTGGTATCAGAAAGGCCGTCCTGGCCAGCGGTATCCGTAGCGGCGGTACCGAAGCCACGGGCAAAAAGAGGGCATAGGTAAAGTATAGATGCCAACCTTTCTAAAAATTCTCCTGCGGGCCATTGATGACCGGGTGTTGGTTGATCTGGAGCATCCCGACGGCGGGCAAACCGATGCCATCACTCAATTGCCCTTTACATGGTCCGAACTCTCCGTCCTTTTGCGGGCGTTGGAAATTAGTCGTAACGTGCGCGACACCTTTGATCGTGACGAGTGGGGCCAACTGGAAGCATGGGGTATCACCACAACCTCTTTTACCCCCGATGCCGGCGAGGAGATGTGGGCCACTGCAAAGAACCTGCTCAGCGAACCGCTGCTGAAGCTGATCCAGGCGCAGTTGGTCCAACTTCTGTTTAGCGCGGAACCGGCCCGGCAACTGCTCAACCTAGCCCTGAGCCAGGTGCAGCCTCGTGAGGCCCTGCATCTACAGCTTCATCTGCCGCCGGGTACTCGACCGGAAGAACGGCTGCTCAGCCAGTATCCGTGGGAAGTGTTGAGCAGCCCTCTGCCGCAGTGGCCCAATAAGCGCGTGGCCATCTCTCGCTATCTGCGTATGCCTCGCCTGACCATAACCCCCCAACCGGTTGACCGGCTGCGCATACTGGTGGTTACCGCCCGGCCCGGCAACCTGGGGGTGGGCGAAGGGAGCGACTCGGCCAGTATGGTGACCGGCCTGCGGCGGCGACTGGTGCGCTATCCGGTGCAGGTCCGTGAGTTGCCCCGAGCTACCTTTGACGATTTGAGCGACTATCTTTACGAACACGATGCCTGGCATATTCTGCACTTTGACGGTCACGGTGATTTTGGCCGGGCCTGTCATAGAGGGCATCTCAGTGTCAGCGCCTCGGCCACCCACTGCCCGGAATGTGGAGCAATCCTACCGGGACAGAATGATTTTACCGGCTACCTGGCCTTTGAAAGAGAAGACGGCACAGCCGACTGGATTAGTGCCGAACAATTGGCTGATCTGCTACTGGATCACGGACTGCGTTTAGCGGTGTTGAACGCCTGTAACTCGGCAGTGGGGCGGCGCGGCGATAGCGTGTTCAATGGCCTGGCCCAAAGATTGATCCGGGCCGGTATTCCGGGTGTTGTAGCTACACCGTTTCGACTGGATTGGGAGGCGGCGGTCGGCTTTTCCCGGTACCTGTACCAGCACCTAGGCCAGGGAGAACCGTTGGTAGAAGCGTTGGACCACAGCCGGCGGCGACTACGCCACCGGCGAGCTACACCCCGCGAATGGTACCGGCCGGCGCTCTACCTGCGCGAAGCGGACGACAGTCGCGGCCAATTGTTCAACGAACCGAGCGAAACCGACACCCCGCTCCCGGATCCAGAAACGCTGCGCACGCTGCATATTTATGCCTTTCAACCGCCTCCGCTTCAGCCGCCGGAACGGGCCTTTTTCTGGGGACGTTATTTTGACAAGAATCGTCAGCCGCAGCGAGCCACGCCTGATCCTGAAACCTGGGAGCGGGCCCTGCTGCCGGAGCTGCAAGAACGCAAGGTAGAGATGGGCGATCCCGGCACTGTCTACTGCCCCTTACCCGTGCCGTTGAGTGTGGGGCTGGCTATCGGCCACACTTTCCCACGCGTGGGGCGATATCGCCTGGGCATTGTGCAAACCCCGCCCGATTACTGGTTCTCCGACGCCAAACCAGATGATGAGGTTTCCTTTCGCCCGACCTGGGCTGAAAGAACTCTGCCCGGCAATCCTGAGGCCACCGAAGCCATCCTGATCATTTACGCTGTCAAGGGCCGAGATCGGGTTGCGCTGGTCCGCACGATTGGCGAGTATTGGCAAGAAGTGGATGTTTTCCAACAGCTAGTCGCCAAGGATGATACCGCAGAAACAAAACAGCCCAGCCAACGCTTCCGGCAGGTGATGCTACTTCAGGCCGAACCGGCCACAACCGAAGACCGTTTTTTGTATGAATGGGAAACGGCTGAACTGGCTTTCAACTCCCGCCCTTACCTGGATCGCCTGGCTAGAGGGGTCAAGATTATTCATTTCATCCTAATTGGCTCGGCCTCAATGGCCACTTTCTTGGGGCATCAGTGGAACGCCAAAGATACCACACTTCAATTCTACGAGTGGGTGGCCGATGAAAAAAAATACTCGCCTTCTATCCGCTTGCAATTGGGCTAGAGAAGGAGAATTGGTGAACAATTTAACCATTCCCCCTCAATTCAAGCTGACCCGTTACCGCCTGACCTTGGAAGCCCTGGACGAGTTGCACCTCCCGCCATTCAAAGGCAGTGCTTTACGCGGCGGCTTTGGACACACCTTTAAGCGACTGGCCTGTATGCAACCACAACGCTGCGACCAGAAATGCGAACGGGGTAACGCCTGTGCTTATGGCTACATTTTTGAGACAACACCCCCTCAAGATAGCCAGATGCTGAGTACTTTCAGTGAGGTGCCTCGTCCTTTCATCATTGCCCCGGCCAATGACCGGCGTGAGCTTATTCGTTCTGGCGAACACCTGACCTTTGACTTAACCCTGATCGGGCACGGCATACAACATTTACCCTACTTCATCGTTGTCTTTCGTGAGTTGGGACGGAATGGCCTGGGACGGACGAGAGGACAGTATCACTTACTGGCCGTAGATGCTGTCTTACCCTATAATAGCTCTGTAGAACCTGTTTATCGGGCAAAAGATGAAATCATTCAAGCGACAAATTTGTCGCTTGATGGCCAGGCCATCACCACCCGCGCTGCTACCCTCCCCACCGACCGCCTGACCCTCGACTTCCTCACCCCTACCCGGCTCAAGCAGGGGGGACGCTGGGTCTGGGAGGGACCACCATTCCCGGTACTGATCAGGACCCTCCTGGGACGTACCTCGTCGCTTAGCTACTTTCACTGTGGCCAACGTTTTGAGACCGATTTTCGGGGGCTGATTGATCGGGCGGCGGGGGTGCGGATTGTCGAGAGCGAAACGCGCTGGCAGGATTGGCCCCGCTTCTCAGGACGGCAAAAGCAGCGCATAGAACTGGGCGGGTTGATGGGCCGGATGACTTATGAGGGTGATCTGGGGGATTACCGGCCGCTGTTGGCCCTGGGTGAGTTTGTTCACGTGGGTAAGGGCACGGTGTTTGGGAATGGGCAGTATCGGGTGTTAGGGGATAGGGATTAGGGGTCAGTATGTCATTTCGAATGTTACACCGAGTCGTCCAAATTTGGGCAATGAATTGCTATCGAGGCGTTCCATGTGGCCCCCCTAACCCCCCACAGGGGGGAACTTTTCGTCTCATTCACCCCCCTCACTTGCCCTGTGGGTTGGGGGGCCGGGGGGGCTTTTCCAGGCGCAAATCCATTTTGCCTGAGCCCCAGACTAACCTTTACACCTTTACCCTCTATAAAGAGGGGGTAAAGGTGTAAAAGTCCTAAAATGTGTAAGGGTCAAGATGATGTTGAACAATTCTATAGAACGCTGATTAACGCAGACTGCGAAGCGTGCCGAATTTTCTGATTTTATTGGCTAAACCGCGTTTATCAGCGAAACATAGAACCAGAATTGACAATGAAAAAGTAACTTCCGGTAAAGCAACCTCATAAAGCGCCCAACCACGTAAAACGTAAAGCGTAAAACGTAAAAATGAACTGTAGATAAGTCATTACGCTTCACACCGCCGAAAGTTTTGGGATGATTTAAATTTCGGAACTCCCTAACGCAGGCGAGCGCCCTCGGCGGTGGGCATGGTCAGCAGGCAGCCGCCCTTGGGCCAGTTGTTGTGGTTGAGGGGGCAGGTCTGAGCGGTGGCTTCTGGAAAGAGGAGGGGGCAGGCGTAGCGACCCCGTTGGTGTTGGACCTCGGTGGTGCGGCAGATGAAGGTGGCTTTGAGGGGCATCGCCAGGCCGGCGGGGCACAGGGGCAAGCCGGCCTGATCAAAAGCCCGCTCCTTGAAGCCCCCCCGTTCGGCAAAGGGCACGGCG
>DAOUMU010000564.1:0-6958 GCA_034409055.1 Anaerolineae bacterium | reverse complement strand
GTCAGACAGCGACTTGCGCAGATTGGCCTTAGCACTGGCTTCAGACTTGTCAGCCCATAATAAGCCGGCCAACTTCTCCCGACTCTGCGGGCAGCCCGTGACCGCCAAATAACATAGCAGCGCCTGGCACTTAGCCGAGAACTGTCCGCTGACCGATTCTCCAATCACGATAATGACTACTGTTCCCAGCAAGGATAACTCTAACTTTACCGCCATTAGCTTCAACTTTCACGGTAATTTCCCAAAAAAATCACGTTTCAGGAACGATAATTTGATATGCTACTACCAAGACTATATCACAATCAGGTGTCCAGGTGAAGCGTCAAGATATCCTAAAAAAAACGCCCCGTTATCTATCCTATGTAGTAAGCTGTTGGCAAGAGCGTAGTGTTCACGCCGGGCGAGAGATAATGGTTTGGCGATTTAGTTTGCAGAACCCACGCACCAACCAGCGACGTGGCTTTGCCACTTTAGAATCGCTGCTGGTCTCATTGCAAGAAGAATTGGCTGATGATGAAGTCGACTGAGACCGGGTAGGGTTTGGAATACTCATTATAAACTATAGTCACGAAAGAAAAAAATGAAACAAGGCCAAAAATTAAATTGAGCTTTGATGTTACTTTTATTACCTTTATTTAGAGAATGGAGAAAAATTATGCGAAGCATTATATGGTTAATTGCAGGATTAATCTTTATCGGCGTAGGGATTTTTGTGTACTTTATAATAGGTACGGCTTTTGCAGATATGCCCTCTATGTTTGGTGAGATGCAGACCTTACTGCAATATGGAATGGGGGGGGTATTCGCCGGTATCGGAGCAATTATGACCCTGGGCGGCCTGATAGGTGTTATGCGTGGGGCAAAAAGGTCCAAGCTAGACAGCCATATTGCTCAAACCGGCACCGAGACAGATGCTACCGTCACTTTTGTTGATAAAAACTACTCCCTGTTGGTTAACAATAGACCTATCTATTCTATTGTTGAATATGCTTATCAAGATGAACTGGGGAATGAATATACCAACAGACTTGAAAACATCAGCACGGATTATGTAATCCGTAACAAAGTTGAAGTAGGGAGCAAAATTAGAATCAAGTATCTGCCGGCAGAACCAGGTCAAAGTGTCATAACAGTATAACCGTGAAAGGATTTCATGAGCGATGTTGGCAGATACCAATCTCATATTTCAAGATGAATTGGAACCAGATGAACGTATTTTGTGGTCAGGACGACCAAAACTTGGCCTGGTGCAATGAAAATCCCTCCCAAGATGAGAACTATAAGCGAGAAACCTGTTTTATAGAAGAGGAGGCATCGACTTAGTTATGGATGATAAACTCCTGGCCTGGTTAGCCTTTTATGGAATTGGAACGGTGCTGTCTCTGACGATTATATTTATTATGTATAGGGTTGGCCTACGGATATTTAGGAATCCCTGGTCTAAATACGCTAATGCTGATCTGCTGAACCATGGCCTGCCGACCCAAGCTACAATTCTCAAAATGTGGCAGACGGGGACCGTATTCAACAACAACCCGCAAATTGGCTTGCACCTGCAAATACAGTCGCCTGACGATGGCTCTATTTATGAAGTAGAAACAAAAGTGGTTTTACCCCAATTTATGGTCGCCAAACTTCAGGAAGGAGCCACGGTGCCGGTAAAGGTCGATCCAAATAACCATACCAGGGTGGCCCTGGCGCCGCCAGCCTGATTATTGATTTAATTAGCCCCGCAGGGCGGGGGCTTGGGGGTTCTTAGCAACGCATAAGCGTTCTCCCCATCTCCCCTCAAAAAAGAAAGTTTCTATAGTATTAAATTACATTCAAAAGGAGATAACTATGTTTGAATCAATTCCAGGTCTTGGAATTCCCTATATTGCAGTTGTAGTTGTGATTGCCGTGATCGTGATAGTTGTTGCCATACAGATAATGGTTGCCAGCCGGGTAAAAAAGAAGTTCTACGCCAACTATGATAACGCGGATTTGCTAAAGAACGGCAATGAAGCTCCGGCCACCATTCTTAAAGTATGGCAAACAGGACTAAAGGTTAACATCAACGAGCAAATTGGCCTACGCCTGCAAGTACAGGCCCCTGACGGCAACACTTATGAAACGGAGATAAAGGCCGTTGTACCCAAAGTTATGGTGGGTCGATATCAAGAAGGGGGCACGGTGCAGGTAAACGTCGATCCGTATGACCACACCAGGGTGGCGCTGGCAATGCCGGCCTAAGTTAAATATAACCGGTCAGCGACCGAATTCTATCAAATGAGATCTATACTAAAAACAGGATAAAAGTGTCGGGGCAGGTGCTAGACCTGCCCCAATCCCGCACACACAAGGCATCATTCCTATTGTGAGGTATCTATGCTAACCAAACTCCATTACCTATCTTACTTACTTGTCTTACTATGGCTAACAGGGTGCAGTCAGCCTACCCCTATCGCCACGCCCGTTGCGACTATTCCTACGCTTATGCCTACGCCTACGCCTACGCCTACACTTACTCTTACGCCTGCCGTATCAGCTACTGCCACCATCCCTCGAGAGACGCAAGACTTTTATGATATGGGTTTAGTCTATTACCTCGCCGGCGCATTTGAGGAAGCGATTGCCAGTCTTAGCCAGGCCATCGCCCTAACCCCAGATTATGCCCAGGCTTACTTATACCGGGGATTGGCTTATCAGGAGGAGGGCCAGTTTGAACAGGCCCTATCTGACTTCCAACAGGTACTTGCGCTGTCAACCAACCCGGACGATCTGGCTCAGGCCAAGGCTGGCCTGCAAAAACTGGAAGGACGGGTACAGATAGTCGACACACCACAGCCGGAGCCAACCAAAGAACCCCGACCCACCGTTTTGATACCGGCCCAACCGCCGGTAGAGGCTCAACTGGACCAACCCTTCACCCTGTATTTAAACCAGGGAGCCCGATTGCCTGATGAAGATTTGTTGGTGACTTTTCTAGATGTACTGGAAGACTCACGCTGTCCCACTCAGGTCGAGTGCGCCTGGAGCGGTCAGGCCATTATTTTAATTCAGGTACAGCTAAGTGGCCTGACACCGGTTAACTATGAATTGAATGACAACCCGCCTCTGAAAGAGGACACAGTCAGCTATGAGAAATACAACATCAAGTTTGTCAAGCTGGACCCCTATCCGGAACAGCCAGGAGTGCCTATTCCCCTGGCAAGCTACGTTGCTACTTTGCTAGTAACGTCCAACTAATTCAATATGCGATACCGTATCTAAACAAGAAGTAAATAATCATGAAACAGCAAACATATTTTAACCCCTTATCACGCATTGCTTTGGCGTGGCCCTGGCGGCCCTCTTCACCGGCGGCCCCGGTGCGGTGATAGCCCAAGAGTCTGGCGGAGAGATTGAAGCGCAGGCGGCAATGGACAACACCTTCACCTACCAGGGCTACCTGCCCCAGGGAGACACACCTGTTGATGGTCAGGGCCAATGTGACCTTCGTTTTGGTCTTTGGGATGCATCTGGTGGGGGCAACCAACTGGGCAACCACCAGGTCGTCTCCAATGTTGATTTCAATGATAACATAATGTTCCCTGTCTCGGAGGTAAATTGACCCAGGTATTAAAACTATATTCAAAAGGAGATAACTATGTTTGAATCAATTCCAGGTCTTGGAATTCCCTATATTGCAGTTGTAGTTGTGATTGCCGTGATCGTGATGGTTGTTGCCATACAGATAATGGTTGCCAGCCGGGTAAAAAAGAAATTCTACGCCAACTATGATAACGCGGATTTGCTGAAGAACGGCAATGAAGCTCCGGCCACCATTCTTAAAGTATGGCAAACAGGGCTAAAGGTTAACATCAACGTGCAAATTGGCCTACGCCTGCAAGTGCAGGCCCCTGACGGCGACACTTATGAAGCGGAGATAAAAGCAGTTGTCCCCAAAGCTATGGTGGGCCGATATCAAGAAGGGGGCGCGGTGCAGGTGAACGTCGATCCGTATGACCGCACCAGGGTGGCGCTGGCGATGCCGACCTGGTAACCTGGTTTGGGAAGTGGGCACTAGCGAGTGCAACTCCTTGCTGCGCGTCTGGTGTGTGGCAGACAACTTTTGACAAAGCGTGCTCATATGTTCCGGAAAATATGGTTAATCTTTGCAGTTTTTACTGTTTTGAGTTGTCCATTGTTATTCGTCGGTGGCAAATATTTTCCTACATCACTAAGTTTCTTAGAACCGATACTCTGTCCAACAGGTATGCATCTGGACCAGACGACGGAATCCATTTCCGATCCCCGGGGGAATGCCACTGCAAGTTATAGTATATGTACTGATGGTAACGAGCAGGTAGATGTTACCGGAAAGATGCTGGTAATACTTTTTGGAGTAGCAATACTGGGTGTGGCTTTGCTAGTGACCTGGGCTCTAACGGGTCCTGGTAAAGAGCCGGATGTTCCTGGAATCAAGATGGAATAATAGGGGCAGGACATTAGGTTGTTGATCGGGCGCGGAGATGTCTACCCCAGGTTATTGAGAAGATACGAGTAGCATTCATCAAATCTTTAACACCAGGAGGGAATACTATGCTAATCAACCGTATCATTGGCGCGTTCACGTTCCGCAAGAGCGTGTACGCCGAGGTCGAGAAGGATACATCATTCACCACAACCGCCTGGATTCTGGTGGCCGTGGTCGCATTCCTCAACCGATTCGGCTCATTGGCATCCGGCAATCTGATCGGCGCCATCGTGAGCACGCTCTTTGCCATCCTCGGTTTCGCCGTGGGCGTCCTGGTCATCAACTGGGCGGGGCGCACCATCTTTAACGCCGACGTCAGTTTCGATGAACTGGTCCGGACGCTGGGCCTGGCCTACGTCTGGCAGGTGATAGGCGTCTTGAATATCCTGGCCACCTTCTCCGAGGCCCTGTCCTGCGTGTTGGCCCCGGTCCAGATCATTACCATAATCTTGATGATCATCGCCTGGTTCATCGCAGCCAAGGAGGCATTGGACCTGGAGTGGGGGCAGACCATCGTCACCGTCATCCTGGGCTGGCTGGCCCAGTTCGTGATCACGACGGTCATCGCCGGCCTGGCTCTGGGCCTATTTGAGCTGGGCGCTGGTGCGATAGGATGATTCTTTCCTGGACTTTAAGTCATTTGAAATCAGCCCCAAGAGCAGCCGGGTGCTCTACCAAGCCGACCAGCAGGTCGATAAAGATGGTTACAGATATGCTTCTGTGATTGGCAGGAGAAGAATTGAGCCAGACGCAGGGGCAGGGGGTTCCGGGCATCAAGGCATTAAAGAGCTGGAATACTCTGCATCAGGCAATGGCGCTCAACGGTGGGAATGCAGAAGCATTGATCAAGAATGTCAAAAGAGCGCGGCAGCCAATGCTTTTGTGGTATGGCAGTGTCAATCTGCTGGATGTGATCGGGCTGATCGGCGGTGGTCAAAAACTGATCCTGGATGGCCCGGCGATTGTCGAGGGAGAACGGTATGGGCGCTTGATCCATATCGAAACGATTGGCAAACGGGGAACAATAGAATGACAAAATCAAATCTGAATGGATGGGACCTTGGAAAATGAGTCAACAAAAACGTTCAGACCCTTTTGCAATAATTATTTTACTTGTATTTGGCCTGGTGGTGGGCGCTATTACTCTGCTTGTTTTATATGTCTATCCCGTATCAATACTCACCTGTCGTTATGTGGAAACAGAGCAAGTTGATTGCCAACTGCAAGAACGGATGATCGGCTTAATACCGATACAGGAAACTTCAGTCATAAACCTCAAACAGGCTTACGTTACTTCGGAAGTCCAAGAGAGACGACGGAACGACAGAGATATTATTGACAACACAGTTTACAAGCTGATTTTGAGCGGCAACTCGGGTCCGGTTGACCTGGAAAGTTTTGACGAGTTTGGTGGAATTTTTGTCGAACAAAGTGTCGATAAAATTAACGATTTTCTCTTGCGCCACACTGATGAGCCGCTACGGATTTGGCAGGCTACCTGGGTGCCGTTACTTGTAAGCAGCTTCTTTTTCTTGGTGTCTGTGCTCATGCTTTATGTGGCTGTTGATAGTATAATACGTGGCATAATCGGAAAATTGAGATAAGGTTTGTGCCACGAGACTTGATACCCTGGCAAACCGGATAACTTGCTGAACTTGGAAAGAGGAGACAAATAATGACAGAAGTGCATCAAGATCAAGTACCTGCGGGGTTTGACGCCTCCCCGCCAGACAACTCCGACCAAGCTATAATTAAACACCTGAACGCCCTGAAAGGCGAAGATTCCCAGACCCGGCTGGCCGCGGTAACGGCGCTTGGCGCACTGGACCACGGAAACGAAGCGTCGCTGCGGGCACTCGAACGGGTGGCCGGGCAGGATGACAGCCAACCGGTGCGTGAGGCCGCCCTGCAAGCGTTGGAAGCCACAGTATACCGAAACCTTCAGCGCAGTTCCAATCGTTTAACCGGCCCGGTCCGCGAACGAATCCTGGCCGAAATTGATCGTTGGGCCGCCGATGGCCTGATCGTGGCGCATACGGCCAGGCTGCTAACACAACGCTACCATTTTGCTGAACCACCCACCCAAAAAGCCCCGGAAGCAAAGCCCGACGAACCCCGCCCCTCGTTATCCGAGCTCCTGCTCAGTGAAACAACGATCAAAGTAGCGCTATACCTGGGCGCGTTTTTTGTTGTGGCCGCCGCCTTTATTCTGGCCGCCATATTTGAGGCTGCCCGGCTGCCCATTTTGGGGCTGGCCACACTTGGCTTTTTAGGGGCTGCGGTGGCCCTCAAGTGGCGCTTACCACAGGCCAGCTTTGTGCTTTTTATTGTTTTTTCGCAATACCGCAAAAGTCGGCAGGTAAGCAGATTTGGATAAAAAGGGTTCTCATAACAAACTACCTCAAAGCAAGAAATGAACAAAAGAGGTGAATATTATGAGAACCCAAAAGCAATTAAAAC
>DAOUMU010000563.1:0-23477 GCA_034409055.1 Anaerolineae bacterium | reverse complement strand
GGCCTAAAGACCCGCACTAAAAGAGCAAAGCCCTATCGGGCTGAAATTTGACTTTTTAGGGTGCTTTTAGCATCCTTCGCTCTTTCAGCCCGATGGCTTTAGCCTCGGGCTTTCGGTTGGCATTGTTTAAACTGTTATTGACCATTACACAATTTTCTACAATTTACCTGTATTATCTGGCAAATTTTCGCTAAAACCTGTCAGGTCTGGCTTTTTACCCCACAAATCCGCGTTGAACCGTCATTTTTAAGCTACCTCGTTGACAAATTTATTAATCTATGTAAAATTTGGGCTGCGGTAGGCAGCTTGAGCAGGAAAATTTTACTATGATTTGAGGCCATGTCAATTTTGGCACCCCCCCACTGTAGATAAGGCCACAAACTTTGATATGGGGATGTGCCCCAGGGTTTGTGGCTTTTTGATTACTTTGACCAAGGAGGAGGATACCCCATGAGAACGCTAAAATTTGTTAGTGTCGTACTTTTGCTGATCGTCATCTCGTTGTCGAACGCAAAAATTGTCCAGGCAGGCTCACCCACTGATATATTTATCTCTGAGTATGTGGAGGGCAGCAGTAACAACAAAGGCCTTGAAATTTACAACGGCACCGGAGCCTCGATTGACCTGGCCGCCGGCAATTATGTTGTCCAGTTTTATTTCAATGGGAGTGCTTCTGCCGGTCACACCATCGCCTTGAGTGGAAATGTAGCTGATGGGGATGTGTTTGTTGTTGCCGATTCTTCGGCAGTCTTCGCCGGATCGGCTGACCAAACTCAAGGTGGAGCTTGGTTTAACGGCGATGATGCTGTTGTGCTCAAAAAAGGTGGGGCCAGTGGTACAATTCTTGATGTTATTGGCCAGGTGGGTACCGACCCTGGCAATGGATGGGGCAGCGAACCCACAACGACTGTGGACAGCACCCTGCGCCGTAAGCTAAATGTCTGTACCGGTGACACGAATCCCAATGATGCCTTTGACCCGGCGGTTGAATGGAACGGTTTTGAGCTAGATGACTTCACCGGTTTAGGTTCACATACGGTGGACTGTAATATTCTGGTCGTCAACAGTACCGGCGATGGGCCTGACAACAATCCGGGCAACGGCATGTGTGAAACAAGCACCGCCGGTGAATGTACGTTGCGCGCGGCGATCATGGAATCAAATGCCCTGACCAGCGTGGCCAACACGATTCAGTTTAACATTTCTGGCGGCGGTGTCAGAACGATCAACCTTACCTCTGCTCTACCCGATATTACCCAACCGGTCACCATTGATGGCCTGGCCCAACCGGGGGCAACCTGTGACGGCTGGCCTGCTGCCCCCAATTTGCTGGTCGAGTTGAACGGCAGCAATGTCCCGGTCACGCTCGGCAATCCGCCCACCCCGCCGACCGGTCTGCACTTAAAGGCAGGCACCAGCACAGTACACGGACTGGTCATTAACAATTTTACGAAAAACATTCTTAACGTTGATGTCGGGATTGGGATCAGGGTCAGCAGCGATGCCAATACGATAAGTTGTAATTTCATCGGCACCAATGCGGCCGGTCAGGCAGCCGCTGCCAATGCGTTTGGCATCGCTATGCTCAACGCCGCTACCAATGTCATTTCTGGTAACCTTATTTCTGCTAATTCGCAGAGTGGCATCGCCATTGTCGGTGATGGCGGTGAAGCCCAGAATAATACCATCCGTGACAACTACATCGGCACCGATAAAAACGGCACGGCTGATTTGGGGAACGCAAAAGACGGAGTATTGTTGGTCAATGCCAAGAATAACCCTATTCAAGACAATCTTATTGCGGGCAATGGTGGCGATGGCCTTGATATGACCGATTTCGTGGGCACACATCCTGATTTCGGGCCGATTGCCGGTTGTACAACGCCGCCTTGTGCCACGGGGAATACCATCACCGGTAACAAAATTGGAACAGGTAAAGATGGCAACGTGACCACGCTTGGTAACGGCAAAGCGGGTATCCAAATTGAGGATGCTGAGGGAAATACCATCCAAAATAACACCATTGCCGGTAACAGCCAAAACGGCGTTCTGATCAAAGACCAAAATTCAGCTTCGTGCTCAAAAGGGACAAATCCCTGTGCCATCAACAACAAAATCACTCAAAACAGCCTTTTTGATAACGGTAGTTTGGGCATTGACCTGACCCTGGGGACATCGGCCGATGGAGTGACGGCCAACGACGCCAATGATACGGATAACAACGGCGGCAACCGTTTGCAAAACTTCCCCGTTTTAGACTCGGTCAATGGAACGACGATTCAGGGTCGTCTCAATAGTACGGCTAATCGCACCTTCCGCCTTGAATTTTTCTCGAATACCAGCCTGGACGGTAGTGGTTATGGGGAAGGTAAAACTTATCTGGGGTCGCTCGATGTCACCACCGACGGTAGCGGTAATGCCTCCTTCAGTTTTAGCCAGGCCGCTGTCGACGGCCAGGTCACCGCTACGGCCACCGACCTGACCACGGGCGATACCTCTGAGTTTTCCAAACCGCCTCAAACACTAACGAGCGTCTATCTGCCCGTTATTCTTAAGTAGCCTGGGGTGTGGTATACTTAGGCAGTTCCAGAAAAATACCTGTGCCCGCCTGTGCCCTGTGGGTACAGGCGGGTAATGCTCCCAAAATCGTGCTGCGTGTTGCGTGCTGCGTGTTAAACCTGTGCCCGCTTTTTGGGTACCTGTGCCCGCTTTTTGGGTACCTGTGCCCGCTTTTTGGGTATTTGGCCGAAAACCCTCACGCAACACGCCGCCAAGGGCACGCAAGCGACACGTAGCACGCGGACGATACAGTTTTGGGAGCATTTAAATTCTGGAACTCCCTTATGGGAATTCGTGGCAAGAAGTGGGGAGGTGGGTATCGATTAGTTCACTGTTGGCCGTTGATGTAGGTTTGAAAACCGGCCTGGCCTTATACGGACAGGATGGGCGGCTGCGCTGGTATCGATCCAAAAACTTCGGGACCGCAGCCCGGCTTCGGCGCGGGGTACGTGGGGTGTTCAACGATCTGCCCGATCTGGCCTGGCTGGTGCTGGAGGGAAGCGGGCCAATCGCAGAAATCTGGGAGCGCGAGGCCGAGCGGCGAGACATTCCCGTGTATCAGATTAGCGCCGAGGCCTGGCGGCAGCGGCTGCTTTACCCACGCCAGCAGCGCAGCGGACCTCAGGCCAAGCACAGCGCCGACGATATGGCTCGCCGGGTCATTGAGTGGTCCGGCGCCCCCCGTCCCACCTCACTCCGACACGACGTGGCCGAGGCGATCCTGATTGGGTTGTGGGGTGCTCTGGAGGTGGGTTGGTTGGATTGTCTGCCCGCCGCAGTGAGGCGTTAGGATCAATCGAGAACAGGTCCGAGTAGCGCAGCAGGCCGGGTGAACACCGGTAGCCGGCAAGGCCGGCCACAGACTGGCCAGAGCGCACTTTCAGGTTGATGTCTTTGAGCAGGTGACGTCTCCCGCGCCAGTCTCATAGGTCTTGACCACATTGTGCAAGTCAATTAACGCGCTATTGGTATTGTTGTCTATTAGGCAATCTCTTCATTTATAATTATAATAAAACGTAACTACCTACCATGTCATTCTGAACGAGCGCAACGAGTGAAGAATCCCCAAGGTTTTGGTAAAGTAGACCTCTTTTGGGCCAAAGTTTCGGGGCTTCCTCGTCGTCTATGCCCTTTGGGTACTGAGCTCCTCGGAATGACATGAGGGTAGGTAGTTACAATAAAACTCAAAATATATCATCTCTATAATTTTGGGTAGGGGCAGGGCCTTGTGCCTGCCCGATTAGGCGCCCACAAGGGTACGCCCCTACATTGTGAGGCTCATATGTAAAAAGTGTGCTGACATGTCACTGCGAGCCTTTAGGCGAAGCAGTCTCCTTCATTAGAAAGTGGAGAATACTTCCGGGATCAAAACCCCAGGCCAGGGGAGATTTAGAAGGCCAAGCAGTCTCCCTCATTGAAGGTGGAGATTGCTTCGGACTGCGTCCTCGCAATGACATGCACACTTTCAACAGATGAGCCAAAGTGTCACATCTGGCTCAAACCAGGTAGTTGCTTTTTAACTTACCATAGTAATAGTTAAGAGGAGGCATCTAATGGATAACAAAGAAGCTACCCTGTGTGCTATGATTTCCCAATCGACCTACGGCGGTTCGGTTGCTTCAAAAGATTTTCGCATGACGGCCAAGTTTGAAAACAAAGCCACCGATACCCAGGGTATCTTTGGCGAAGCCTACGATAATACCTTTGTCATCGCCTTTAGAGGCTCAGAGGAAACCGGTATAGCCGACTGGATCACCGATTTGAAATTTATCCAGCAGGTCTATCCGTACGAAAAAAGCCGCAATAAGAAGGTCAAAGTGCATGCCGGCTTTATCTCGGCCTACAAATCGGTCCGAGACGCGGTGCTGGATGCGGCCAAAAAGACGCCTCACCGGCGCATTGTCTGTACCGGCCACAGCGTGGGCGGTGCCCTGGCCACCCTGGCCGCCCTGGACATCCAGTACAATCTACCGGATAAAGAGGTCCGCTGCTATACCTACGGCTCGCCCAAAGTGGGCAACGCCGATTTTGTTAAGTCTTACAACAAACGCGTGCCCCAGACCTTCCGCATCGTCAACAGCTCAGACGCGGTGCCCAACTTCCCGGCAGGCGGCTACCAACACGTTGGCCAGCTCTTTCACGTCGGTCAGCAGGCCAAGGCTCAGGTGATCGGGATGGTGGATAAACTTTTGGACAAGTTGGAAGACCACTATCCGCATAATTACATTAAGGCGTTGCAGGATTTGTTTGGTTGAAAAAGAGATTGGCTCAAAGACTGACGGCTAACCACCGACCACTGACCACCGACCACTGACCACTGATAACTGATCACTGATCACTGATGACTGACCACTGATAACGAGGTAAGATTATGGACTCATCTACCCTGGCTCTTTTGGGTTGTATGGCCGGATTTGGACTGTTGATCATTCTGGGTTTTGGCCTGGTTTTCTTGCTGGTGGTGCGGCAGACGAGCCGGCCTTACAGCGCCCAGCAGATGGCCCAGGCCGAGACTAACGCCACTAATTTCTTGGCCCAGGCTATGCCCCAGCTATTATCCTGGCGGCCGGAGGCGCTGGCCGACCTGGCCGCCCGTTGGGAGGGTACTCGCAGCGGTTTTCTGCCCCGCCAATATCAGGGCACGGTCAAAAGCCTGGCTTCGCCCGATCAGCCCGGCTGGCTGGCCTACTATCTGAGCCTGAAAGGGAGCCAGGGTCTGCTGCTCTTGCGCACCACCGAGTCGGAGATACGGCTGGATATGGCCGGGACAGAGATTCGTGTGACCGGCAATGGGCAACCTCTGGGTCGTATGCCTCGGGATGGGGGCGCCATCTTTGACCCCAGTGGCCAGCCGATTGGCCAGTATCACCGCTATCAAGGCTGGCGCTGGTCGATGGGCAGTGCACCGGTCACGAAAAAATACGGTCCGCTGGAACTCCATGGTCGAACCGTGGCCGAGATCAGCGATGCCCTGGTCCGGGGCAGCAGCCCCTTTGTGGCCGACTCGACCCGGCGGCCCTTGATCCAAAACCTGGTCTCCGACTTGCAGCCCGAAGAAATACAATGGCTGCTGGCCCTGGTCGGCCTCGAACTCCTCCACGATGCCCTGCGACAGCGTAGGCAAGGCAGATCTCCCGGATTTTGAGGACCGGTGCAAACCGTTAATGTAGAACCAAGTCAATTGGACACTTTTAACCTGATTGAACAAATGGAGCGGGTGTATCCGAGCCAGAATACCAGTGCCTGGCACGGATATAACAACGGATTCGAGGATTAACCGGATTTGGGCCACCTTAATGAAGCTAAAACAGCCATCCGTTTAATCCTTTGATCCGTTGTTATATGGGGCCAGGTCCAAAAATGGCTTAGCTGACCACTGACAACTAACCACTGACCACTGATAACTGATCACTGACCACTGATAACTGATCACTGACCACTCCCCATGACTGGCTACCCTGAACCGCTGCGTCTCCTCTCCATCCCCCGCCCCAGCGGCAGCGCGGCCGAGCAGGAGACGGTCCGGGCCCTGGGTGATTGGCTGGCCCGCCAGGGCATTGCTTACCATCTCCACCCTTTCAGGCCTATCCCTACTTCAACGAAGGGATCGGCATCGAGTTTGCCCCAGCCCAGGCCGAGCAAGAAATCGTTTTGGCCGCCCATAAGAATAATTTTAACTTTTCCCCTGACTTTTTCGCTATTGTTATTTTAGATTCTCGGTTTATGATAAATATTGTATAGTAAGTAGTTCAGACAGTGAACGCAGTGAACGAAGCAAGGCTATGACGGCCCAACCGCAGATTACAAAACAAGTTATCCTTGAGGAGATTTTAAGCGGCATAATTGTCGAGGGCGATTATGAAGCTGCGCTCCTGTCTGCCCCGGATGGTCTGCCCGTAGCCGTGGTAGCCACTTACTAAACCACCACCATGATGGCCGCTATGACGGCTCTACTCCGCGCAGTCACGCAACGAGTCCGGCACGAATTAGACATGGCCTATGTCAATGAACTCTCGCTGGTTTGTGATGACCGGTTTCGACTGGTTTGCCGTTTTTTTGAAACCGATGCCGGCCAGCCGTTGATTTTAACCCTGGTGGTCCCGCCGAACCAGGCTTACCGGCGCATCACAAACCGGGCGATTACAGCCATTAAAAAGAATTGGTCTCTAATCGCCCAGGCCTGATCAGAGAAAAAATAAATATCGCCAGCCGCGTGAAACGTGAAACGTGATGCGTGATATTTTGCTCGATTTGGAGATTGGAAAAAATTACCAATCTCTAATGACCAACCTCCAATGACCAAACATCTGATAGAGTATGGCTGAGTAGTTACAAATTTTCTATCTCCGCTTATCGCCAGCCAGAGATTATTGAACAGGTCGCAATACCAGGGCCAGAGTAGCCGAGTTCCCCAGCAACTCGGCTTCATTTTTGCTGAAGACATTGCCCCGCCAGGCATTCCGTGGCACGTACAGAGCCTCACAAAACAGCAACCACGTACGTACTGTAAAAGCTTAATGCATGGGCCACAACACAAAGGCCCGCCTGCCCCGGCAATGCTGAAACTCCGGGGCATCTTTGGTATAAATCTCGCCCGATAGCCACGGACGGTAGCCCGGCACGTACGCCGCCTCTTTGGTATAGGTGATGGCCGGCGAAAAGGCATTACCCTCGATATCCCGCGACAACACAATCAAGGCCTCATCAGGCACATCGGCCAGCATTTCTTTGAGCATTTTAACCGTTATTTCAGTTGCCAAATCGTACCTCCTGACAATCATTCATTACTCATCATTGGTCATTCGTTACTCCCATTTACAAAGAACCAAGAACCAAGGGCAACAGACCAAGGTGATAAATGACAAGATTTCTAAGTTGTGCTATACTATGTAAAATTTGGTCAGTTTTCTAGCAAGTTTATGCTCTCGCCAATTCTACCAAACATACAACCTATTGACCTGTTGACCCGCCGATTTTTGGCGGGTTTTTTATTTGTCGGAAATATCCGACTTGTCTAATATAAGAAATGTCGGATAAATCCGACAATGAGCGATATTCTATCATATTTAACCCAAAACCTCAAATATTACCGGGCCAAGTTGGGCTTAACGCAAGCCGAGTTAGCCAAAAAAGCGGGCGTCAATCGTTCCCACTTGGCCAGTCTTGAAAGTGGCACACAGCCTAACACTTCTCTCAAGACGGTTGAAAAGTTGGCTGCTGCGTTAGGCGTGTCGGCTTTGGATTTGTTGAGGCCGTTGGATGAGTCAGATGAGTAATTTTACCGAACTAAATTTACCCAAAACTTTAGATACCTCCACCGCCGACATTATTGAGGATTTCTTTGTGCCGGTGCTGGCCCGCGCTACCCGGTATGAGCGGGGAGTGGGGTTTTTTAGTTCCAGTTGGATTCGCCTGGCGGCCAAGGGGTTGCTGGGACTGATTCATAATCAGGGTCGGGCACGCTGGATTACCAGTCCCATTTTGAGTGAGGATGATTGGCAAGCCCTGTGGACTGGCAGCCAAGCCCGTGAAGATGTTGTTTTGTGGACGAGTCTTCTTAAAAGTATTGAGATGCTCGCCAAAGATTTGGAGCAGGACACTCTTTCTGCCCTAGCCTGGATGGTGGCAGATGGAATTCTAGATTTTCGGCTGGCTTTACCACGTAACAAATTGGATCACGAATTTCATGCCAAGTTTGGCATCTTTACCGATACTCTGGGGAATCAGATTGCGTTCAATGGTAGTTACAATGACAGTATCACTGGCATCCGTAACTACGAGGAAATTGACATCTTCTGCTCTTGGATTGAAGAACAGATAGATTGGGTCGAACGACGAAAAGTACAATTTCAGCGGTTGTGGGACAATCAAGATGTTAATGTGCGGGTATTTGAGTTACCAGAGGCGGCTAGAGAAAAAATCATCAAGTTGAGAAGTGATGAACGGCCTTATAAAGTGCCTGATTGGATGAAAATTCAGGAAGACACAGGGACCTATCTAACCGCTCGCCCTAAAAATCCACAAATACCTGCCCATATTATCCCTCGCGATTATCAAGAAGAAGCGATTGAGGCGTGGTTTACCAATCAGTGTCAGGGCTTGTTTGAGATGGCTACCGGAACGGGCAAAACCATCACGGCTTTGGCCGCTTCAATTCACTTATATGAAAAAGAGGACCGACTGGCAGTAATCATTACCGTACCGTACCAGCATTTGGTAGACCAATGGCATAATGAGGCACAAGCCTTTGGTTATCGGCCACTACTGGCTTATCAAAGTAAAGCACGTTGGTTGGATGCCTTAAATCACGAAATCCTGGATTTTAACAGTAATTACCGGCGATTCATCTCCGTAATTACTACCCATACCACCTTTATTAGCTCAGAATTTCAAGAAAGCATCGCTCGTTTGAACACCCCATCATTGCTCATCGCTGACGAAGCCCATCATTTGGGAGCAGAACAAAGTCGCCAACATTATCCACAGCACATTCCATTTCGATTGGCGCTTTCAGCGACTCCCGACCGTTGGTTTGATGACCCGGGCACGGCAGCCTTGCGAACTTATTTCGACAAGACTGTGTTTGAGTTTCCATTGGAAAAAGCTATCGGTTTTAGCTTGACTCCCTATTACTACTACCCTCATTTGGTACCTTTGACCGATGAGGAAATGGAAAAATATGAAGAACTCTCAGCAAAAATTGCTCGCCTTATAAACCGTGAGGATGAGGAGGGGCAGCATGCCCTCAAGATGTTACTGATTCGACGGGCTGAATTACTCAATAAGGCTGAGAATAAGCTAGATGTTCTATCTGAGTTGGTGGATACCCAAGACGACATCAAGCATGCGCTATTCTACTGTGCGCCTGGGCAAATTGACAAAGTATTGCGTTTGTTGGGTTGGGAAAAAGGATTGTTGGTTCATCGCTTCACTGCTGAAGAAGACCCACAGGAGCGTCAACAGTTACTGACCGACTTTGCCAATGGCGATTTGCAAGCACTGGTAGCGATGAAATGTCTGGATGAGGGAGTGGATGTACCCAACACACGTACCGCTTTCATCTTAGCCAGTAGTAGTAATCCCCGTGAGTTTATTCAACGACGCGGACGTATTCTACGCCAGGCTCCAGGCAAAGAGTTTTCGGTCATCCACGATTTGATTGCCGTACCGCCAACAGCTTGGACAGTGTCTCAAGACTCACCAACTTTTGAGGCTGAACGTAGCATTGTTCGCCGAGAGTTGCAGCGATTCAAGGAATTTGCTAATCCAGCCCTGAATAAGCATCAAGCGCTCGATGTGGTGTGGGATATGGCCAAACAGTACGGACTCATGGATTTCTAGGAGATTAACACGATGCTAAAGGACCGATTACGTGAATTATTTAAAGGTTATGATGAGTCTATTCAGACCATTATTTCAGAGGTATTGGTTTTAGAACAAGAACATATCTCGATGGAACGACCGCGTGTCAAAGATCCAATCGACGACATTATTAGCCGCGTTGTCACTGAGAAATTGGAACAAAGCGAGCAAGCTGGAATTTCGGAGTAAGAAGCAATGAAGCTAGACCGGATCACGCTTGAGAACTTCCGCCAGTATTATGGACGACAGAGACTAACATTTTCCAGAGATGAACAGCAACGGGTTACTGTTATCCACGGTATTAACGGTGCCGGTAAGACCTCACTGTTCTTGGCGATAAATTGGTGCCTTTATGGGCGCAGTGTTGACAATGTGAAGGTTGTTGACAATGTTGGCGAACTGATTAGTAAGGAAGCCATCAGTCGGGCTGCAACCGACGAGACGGTGCGCACACTGGTTGAACTTTCTTTTTTGCACAACGGCGAACGGTATCTGGTACGCCGGGCTCTGCAAGGTGTCAAGCAGGCTAACGGCAATATCCAAGTAGAACCCTTCGACAATTTCACTATGATGCGTACGCGCTGGGATGGTCAAGCTGAAAGAGTCAACAATCCCATTGGTACCATCAATGCTATTCTCCCCTCGAATGTACGAACATATTTTTTGTTTGACGGGGAGAAGATTGATAATTTCGCCAAGCCGGAAGCAGCCGCCGAAGTGAAAAGTGCTGTTTATCTGGTGCTGAAGCTAGAAATTTTGGGGCGTGCCCGACGACACTTGGAGGCTGTAGCTCAAGATTATCGCAAGGATTTGAAGAAAATCACGGGGGGAGAGTTACGCGAGTTAATCGAGAGAGATGAACAGGCTCGCCTGGAAAAGGAGAAAGCCTATAAACGTAAAGAAGAATTACAGAGCGAAGTTGAATCCGCCCGGCGCAAGATTACCGATATTAATCAACAGTTACGAGACACACAAAATGCCAAAGCGCTGCAACAACAGCGAGACCGCATCGAGCGAGATTTGGGACTACGTCAGGATGAACTTAGCATTACCATCAGCCGCATTCGAGAGTTAGCAACCGGAGCCTACTTTGTAGTTGCCCAACCAGCCATCAATCAGGCTCTACGTGTTCTGGATGATAAGCGAGAACGGGGCGAAATCCCCAGCAGTATTCGGCAGCAGTTTGTGCAGGACTTAATTGAGCAGATGCGTTGCATCTGTGGCCGTCCCTTCACCGATGGCAGCCCTGAACATCAGCAGCTACTGAAGTTGATGACCAGTAGCTTACCGGGTTCCTTGGAAGATGATGTTTTAGATACCAACGCTGCTCTGCAACCATTTCAGGAACGGATCGAAAGGCAACGGGCAGACCTCGACGCGGCGATGCAGCGCCGTACCGAACTGGTCGATTTGATTAAGGCTCTAGAAGCCGAGCTAGATGATGTGGGACGGCAACTCAAGGGATCTCCCCTTGAGAAAATCAGCCAGTTAGAAAAGCAAAGAGAAGGTTTTCTGGCTGATATAGACGGTTTCAATTTAGAAATTGGCTCACTTAACGAACGGATTGAAAAATTGGGCAAGGAGATAACCCAATTAGAAACAAAGATTGCCAAAGCGCGCAAAGATGAAAAACGAGAGCAGTTATTGAGCACTAAATTGGATCTGGCCCAGCGTTCTGCAGATGCTATTGCGGAAATGTACCAGGCGTTTGCCGACGACATGCGGTTGAGAATCGAGGGTAAAACGAAGGAAATCTTCAAACAGTTGATCTGGAAAGATAGTCATTTTCAGGATATTCAATTAGGTCCCGATTTCAACCTGGAAGTCATTGACCGCTATGGGCTTCCAGCCCGGCCAGAGCTTTCAGCAGGTGAACGTCAAGTGTTGAGCCTTTCATTTATCACGGCTATGTCTCGAATCAGTGAGGAAGAGGCTCCATTGGTGATGGATACGCCGTTTGGCCGCCTTTCCTCCCACCACCGCAACAGCATTACCCGGTATTTGCCGGAACTCTCCGATCAATTGGTACTTTTTGTAACCGATGAAGAATTACGCGACCAGGCCCGTCAAAATTTAGAGCCTCGCATTGGCGCCGAATATCGGCTGGAATTCAACCCTAAAACAAGTTGTACTGAAATCGTAGAGGTGACGAAATGACCGAATCGGCTGTGAGCCGTGACACAGTGGCTATTGATGAAACTGTCCATGACATTTACAAACAACTCACTGAAGGGACCGACTCGATTAGCGTGCCATTTCGCACGATGAAGGATGTGTTTATGTGGGCCGTGAGTTTGGGCTACCAGCGTGGCAACCGCCGACCGCTAACCGGTAAGCGCATCACTATTTTCCGCTGGGCACAATTCAGCCCGCAAATCGATATTCCTCTGCTAAAAGCATTGGCGATTGCCGACCAGGACGAGGTGGATGTGCTTCTTAGCCAGGATAAAATTTTGACAATTGCAGAAGAATATGCCAATGCTGGTATCCACGAGGTAAGTGCCAGTGTGTTAGACGAGTATGGGCAACCGTTGTGGAATTTGGTAGGAAGATTATCTTCCTTGTAACAAACCAACAGACGAAGATCCTATGAGCCTGTAAGAATTTAAGGACGGAGATTAAAATGGCCAGTGATCCGTTTCGCTCAGAAGAAGCTATCGAATTTACCGAAGAAAATATTGGCGATTTCCTTCTACATATTTTAACCGATGGTCTCTATGATAGGCCAGATTTAATTGTACGAGAGTATCTACAAAATAGTCACGATGCAATTTGCGATTGGCCAGACCAACCAACTCCGGAGCGAATAGATATTCAGGTTGCTTGGCCCAACATACATATTTTTGATAATGGTCCAGGTATGGACCGGGATGAGCTTTTGACGGCTATGAGCAACCTTGGTAAATCATTTAAGAATATAACTGCAAGTTCTGGTTTTATGGGGATAGGTAAGCTGGCGGGTTTAGCTATGGCATCTCGGGTCGAGATACACTCAAGTAAATATGGAGTTGCTGAGAAAAATTGGGTGGCTTTTAATGCTGATGAAATGCTTACTGGCATTATGGAACGACGTTTAGAAGGTGAGCACCATTCGATTCTGGAAACACTTAATGCTCACACTAGAGTTAATGAAAGACCAGTCAAGGAGGCTCCTGAAAATCATTATACCTCTGTTCATTTACTGGACATACACGATGATGATCGAGAAAAAGTTGAAGACGTTGAAAATTTTGCTCGTTCCATTGGATTGCTTGCGCCGGTAACGCAAGATCCCAACTTTGAGCATGCGTTGGAAATTGGAGAAATGCTCAAATTGATGATCCCTGAACATTATCGACCGATAGATATCTTTGTTAATGGTGAACCCGTTTACAGACCATACGTTGAAGGATTAGGGCGACCAGAGAAAATTCATGTAATTGATGACAATGGAAATATATTAGGATTCGGGTGGGCTTGTTTAAATGTTGCCTCTGAACGATACAAACGGCAAATTTCTGACGACTCTTTACGTGGTGTAGCACTTATGCAACGTGGCATTGCTGTGGGTAGCCGTAGTCTCCCAGAAGATATGGGATTATATTCTTCCGTGGGGAATATTATCTATTTTCGCTGGTACTGTGGTGAACTATACATTACTGATCCCAAAATTATTTTATCTGCTGATCGTACAAGAGTTCGCCAAAGTCTACATACTGTAGAGTTTATTGAAAAAGCATCCAAGGAATTCGCAAGACTTGCTAAGTATGCAGAACAGTTTTCCGCTAGAGATAATGCAAAGGTCGTGGTACAAGATACAGTTCAAGCAGTTGCAGAAATTGAGAAACAAGTCAAGTCACAGGGGGTTACCCGTGATCGATTACCAAAAATTATTTCCGACCTGGGCAAAGCTCAATCGAATATTGATAAGAAAAAGAAACACGTAGACAAACCGGAAATTAAGAAACAAGCTGAAAATGTTGAAAGAAAGGTTGAAGAAATTCTCGATCTTTTAATCAAAGCGCAAGAGCAAAATACCCCACAAGAAGATGATACCCTCCCTTTAAGCGAAGTCATTGGAAATGACACTGAAAACGTTGAAGACCTAGCCAAGGAAGATTTACCAGAAGAGAAGGTCATTGTGCTTGATATACCGGAAAGGTTAGATTTCTCACATCGAGAAGCCCATATCTATCGTACCATTATGCAAGCTATTGCGGATGCCTGCGGGGGGCGGGACTCTAAAGAATTTATGAAACTCGCTTTGTCAATAGAGACAGCGCTTATCAACACCTTCGATACTTCTGAGGTATCCTCATGAGTGAAGCGTTTTCCTCACACGGTAAAGCGGCTGTTCGTAGTGATGATTTAAGTTTGATTGAGAAGTTATCCAAAAGGGCTGGACGAAGGCTCTCTTATCTAGGACTCCCATCACCGTGGATGGGTGATGTACTGGCTTGGAAGCCATATCTTAATCGAGTCTTTGCAGTAGAAAAAGAAAATTTATATTTATCACATTTAATGGACACAGCTTATAATTTAGGACTCCAAAATCAGACAGTCTATTTTTTAGGCGACATCGACTCAATTCTGAGATCGCAAACTGATGATTATGGAAGAACGATTGACCAGATATTCCCAGTAGACCTTGTAAACTTAGACTATTGTGGAGGGCTTGACTATAAAGAATTCAGTGCTCTCTCAGCTATAGATGCCTTAATAGAAAGGCAAAGAGCCTCTCTGCAGGACAGAAAGTTATCTTATAATTTCCCCTACTTCATTATTCTCCTAACTCATAATCTTCCAAAGCATGAGGGTAATCCAACCGCTAAAGAAAAATATCTGAATTATCTAATCCGAGATAGTCACCTATATGAACCAACCTTAAAGCAACAGCTTGATACTGTAATTAAATGGTATTTATCCAAGGAATGTCCGGCAGCTTATCAACACAAATGTTTTGTCATAGGTAAGCTATTGGAGTATGCTCAAGCTAATGGTTTCAAAATCGTGCCAAAGAAAACTATACAATACAGTGGCGACAAAGGGGCAGTTATGTTGCATTATCAGTTCCAACTTACACCAATTAACTTACGTAGCCCCGTTCCAGTCGATAGTAAATTAAACGTTATTAGCATACTTAATGCCTCGGTTGTTGATGATACAGGGGTAGATATGATACCCGGCCGGCCTAAAATCATACTACAAAAAAACCGCTCATAATAATACCTTCACTTTCTCAATTTTAAGTCAAATCCTCCAAACAGATACATATCAATGCATTGGCCAGAGGGCAATTGATCTCTTAGCTTGTCCATTACCCAGTACAGAGTCGTCTTCATCGTAAAAATCTCCTTTTTGCCAGGGTTTTCGACCGAAGATATATGATCCATAGTGTAAGTACACAAGGGAGAAAACTTATTACCCTCTATATCCATAAATGATTTTTCCCCCTCGTAGGAGAGGCAAAGTGCGTCATTTGAATTGTGCAGAGGCAACACTGGTGGTTGTTTAACAAATTGGCTGTTTTGTGGCATAACTGTCTTTATCTCTGGGAGGGAACGGCGATGCCACGACTGACACTGCAACCGGATAGGGGAAGTGGTCGCCTCTGGGTCACGCTGGCTGGACAAAGGCTGGTCTCGTTGCGAGACCAGGATCGGGAGGGGCTGAAGGTTATCACCACTTGGCTGGTGGACAGCCAAATCATCAGCGTCGAAGAAGCGTCGGAGGTGCAAGGGGTGAGGCCTCGCACCGTTGAGAGCTATGTGGCCACATACGCCCAGGGGGGGAACAGTGCTGAGTTGATGGATCGACGACACTTCAATCCGGGGCAACAGCGTGACTACCGGATGGAGCCCCACAAGCCTGCCTTGATCCGCCAAGCCACGCTGAACCTGGTGCGAGGGGAGAGAAACAGCGAACGGGGGTTGGCCATCCAACTGGGCGATGGGGTGGATGACCGCACGGTCGGGCGGCAGTTGCATGAGATGGGCTGGCGAGCGGCCGAGGAGGCTGGGCTGGCGGCCGAGGTGGCGGCCTACCTGGATGGGGAGCGGCAGCGGGCCTACTGGGCTGGGGTGGCGGGGGAACCGTTGGCGAAGGTGCTGAACGACAGCCGTCCGGGCGAATGGCAAAGGCCAGAGCGAGGCGTGGTGGGTCCCGCTTTGGGGGTGGCGCATTTGGCGCTCAATGGGGCCTACGAGAGCCTCAAGCGGCTGGTGGGGTCTTCTTTGCCGGTCTTGAGCCAGTGGTCGGCTGGGCGAGTGTGGCATGTCTTGCTGGTCTACCTGCTGGTGAGCGGAGGAGAACGCTTGAGCCAAGTCAAGTACTTCGCCTGGTCGCAGGTTCGAGGACTGTTGAGTGGTTGTGCCGGGTTGTCGGCGAGCAGTTTGTGTCACTGGCTGAGGGCGGTGGCCCAGCAGGCCCAGGAAAAAGTGATTGTGCCCCGTTCGGATGGGCCAGAGGAGGCCATTACCCGCCTGCAGGATTACCAAGAAGAAGCAGTGGCCCAGCGGATACGAAACGGCCTGATCCAAGGCCGGGCGATTTACCTGGATGATTATGTCAATGCTGTCTTCCGCCGCGAGCCGATTGCCCAGACAAAGCACGGAACCCGCTACGGGGTCTGCAAAGCCTTCCGTCGCCATATGGCCCAGGATGTAGACACCGGACACGCTGTAACCTGCCCCTTGGGGCCTTCGGATGTCAGCCCATTGACCGTGATCCAACGCGTGGTCAAGCTCATCAATGGGGGACTGGATCGGGTCTGCCCCGGCTGGCAATTGGAACTGGTCATCGCTGACCGCTGGTGGAGCGTCAAAGCTGTCATCTGCTGGGCTTTGCAGGCGGGGCCAAAGTTGCTGACCTGGGGCAAGGATGTCAAGACCATCCGGGAGGCAGTGGCCAGCGTGAGTGAAGCAGAACTCAAACAGCACCCGGTCACCGTCAAGGGGTGGGACGAGGCCAGCGGCCAGAGGGTGACCCGCGTGGTCGGTTATCGTCTTGACACCGAGTTGAGCCTCTATGAGCTGGAGCAGCCGATCCGGTGTGTGGTGGAGTGGGATGGTCAGCCCGGTAGTAAGAAGCGGGTCCGCTTGGTGGTTGGGGTCGGGCCAGAGCAGATGGACCAGGAGGCCGTGGTCGATGGACTGCGCTTTCGACAGCGGGTGGAAATTCTGCTCAAACAGTTGCAGCGTCGGCTCAACTGGTCCGCCTTTGGCGGTGGAGACGCCCATCTGTGCTTCAGTGAACAGGAGAAACCGGATGAGGAACAACGGCAGCGCTGGCTGAAAAACCGCCGCCAGGTCGCCACCCGTCAAGCCAATGACCAGGCCCGATTGAGACAGGTGGAGCGAGAATTGGCACATTTGCGCCAAGAAGAGGCCCCGACCAATGGGCTGGACTTGGGCATCCGGGACTTGAAAAAGGTGGCCAAAGACCTGAAGCGTCGTATCCAAGAAGCCACCGCTCGGCTGAAGGAACTGGATAGCTTGTTGAATTGGGCCGAAGGCAACGGACCTGGCCCAGAGCAAAAGCCAGTCGCAGAATTGGACCTGGCACGTGAGTCCATTCTGACCCAACTGAAACTGGAGGTCTTCACCGCCCAGGAAACGTTGCTGGATGACTTCATCGAACAAGCGCTCAAGCCTGTGCTGAAGGAAGAAGCCGAAAAGCAAGCCGCCGAACGGCAACGACAGGACAAGCGCTCCACGGCCAAAGGACGGGAGGGAGAACCACTCAGTACCGATGTGGCAGAACTCTACCAGATCAAACTGGCCAACCTGGAACGAGAGACCATCCTGAAGCGGCTGTTGAACCTGCCAGGTGAGTTTGTGCGCCACAAGACGAAACGGATTATCTTGGTGGTAGCCGACCGGTTTGAGGATCGTCGTATGCAGGCCGCCTACGAGCGCTACTGCCTCATCCTCAACCAACGAGACATCCGTATCCCTATGGATGATGGTGAACCGTGGCGTCTGCTCTTTACCTATCACCTGGATATTCCTTCATCTTCTGCGCAATTCAAATGACGCACTATGTCGCTGGAAAATCATTTATGATATCACTTGATAACACCACCACGGTATCATCCGGTAGGTTGGAGAGAATTGCTTTCAAATCTTTAACCGTTAATTCTTTGACTGCCATTGTGGCCTTCAATTGCCATCTCCTCTTTTGACGGTATAAGACGAGCAAGATCCTCCAAACCATGCACCTGCTTATACAACGCCAACACCCCCCGGTTGACATGCGCCCGGAATTGGGCGTCGTAGTCAGCCTCGCCAAAGCCGTCCTGGGCGCACCGCTCCTTGAGCAGGGCCACAAACAGGCTGTCCCACTGGCCGGTCAGAGTCCAGCGGTTGATCTCGCGGGGGCCGTCTTCGGGGTATTGGGTCGGGTCCGGTGGGGTAGGGTCTTGCAGCGATAAGCAAAAACCCAGGCGGCAGAGGATGTTGGGGGTCAGGCCGGTCCGGGCCTTCAAAATCCGCAGGCGCAGGTCGGCTTCTTCACAGACGCGCAGCCGGTTTAGATTCATGGCTCCCCTTTCCCGTTCGTGACCCAAAAATAGCCCCGGTTTACCTGGGTGGCCTGCTGTTGCTCGTCGTGCTCCAGGTGATAGGCTCGGGTAATGTGGGGCTGCAAAGCGGTAAAGAATTCGGCATCCACCTCGGTATCGGTAGAAAAAATGATCACCTGGTGGCTGGCTTGCGGAAAATATCGCTCGATCAGGTTCTGGCGGTGGTCGCGATCCAGCCGGCCCAGGGGGGTGTCGATGATGACCGGCAGAGGCCGTCCGGAAACCTGGCGCAGCGCCCACAGTATGGCAATGGCATAAATCTGTTTCTCCCCGGCGGAAAGATCGCTTTTCGGCTTTTCCTGGCCGTCGGCGGTAATCAAGGTGACCGAAAAGTCGTCGGGATTGATCTCAACGCTCTCGATCAGGCGATTCTTCCGGCACAACTGGTTGAAGTTGCGGGTAAAAGCCTGCTCCAACCGCTTGACCCGCTGCCGGGTCAACTGCCGGTTGAAATCATCCAACACCAGCTCGACATCCACCACTTGCTGAATCCGTTTGGACAGGCATTGGCCGTGGCCCTGGCGTTCCAGGGCGCGGGTATGTTTGCGCTGTGTCTCGGTCTGTTTCAGTTCCAGCTTCCGGTACGCTTCTTCAAGCTCTTTTTGTTTGGCCTGGGCGGCCCCCAGTTCCTGAAGGTGGCCGTTCAGTTTCTCCACCAGGGGGGCCAGGACATCATCGGCGGGCACGCGCTGCAGGGCCTGCTCGGTTTCATGCCGTTCCTCAGTCAGCCGGGTCAGGCGGGTCGTCAAGGCCTGAAGCTGCCGGGGCAGGCGGGTCTGGCTGGTCTCGATCCATTGCAATAGCTGGCCTTGTTCCGGAGCCGAGACCCGGTGCCGCAGCCGGGTCTGGCGAACCTGCTCCGGCGGCTCTACCAGTCGCTGCAAAGTTTCGGTCACCCGTTGGCTGACTGCCTTTTGGAAGTCAATAAATATCTCAGCCCCGGTTCCCTGCCAGAAATCCCCGTTTTCAATTTCATCCTGGATCACATCCAGCTTCTGCTCGATAAACGCTTTGGAGGCCTCCCACTGCTGAAATTCAGCTTCATGCAGCAATTGTTCTTTGACCTTCGTCGTGTATTCTGGCACAATGGCGAACGGCAGCAAGTCCCCACATAAGTTGCGAATGGCCTGCTCGACCTGTTCGATTTCCGCTTCAAGCCGAATGCGATCCGCTTTGTATTGGTCCCGTTGGCGGGCGAAACCACCGCCCAGCCGAGTAATTTCATCCTCCTGCCGTCGAATTTTGTCCTCGATCTCACGAACCATATCCTTAAGCCGGTTCTGCCTGACGGCCAGTTGCGCCAGCTTGCTTTTGATGCCGGCCAGTTCATCTTCAAGCTGCTCAAGTTGCCGTTCGGCCGAGTCCAGGTCGCCCCGTTTCTGCTGGCGGCGGCGGTAGATCGTCAGATCAGATTGGAGTTGCTCAACGATGTTGAGTCCCAATAGTGTTTTGATGGCCTGAGCCAGGGTCCGGCTATTGGTCCGCTGGTCGGATTCCGCCAAAGCCTGGATTCTTTCGCCGTCAAAGAAAAAGAGTTGTGACAGTCCGGGGGGGATCAAATCTTTGAGAAAATCCTGCCACTGGTCGACTTCCAGCCCGGTTAGTAAGCGGCCATTTTCAAACACCTGCAACATTTCCTTGAACCGGTTAGGCCCATTGTGCCACTCCCGCTTGATGGCATAGGTTTGCCGTTCTCCGGCCACGGCGTACTCAAACTCCAGCTCGACGCTGGCCATATCGATGGGAATCAGCAGATTAGACGCGTGGTGAATCCGTTGGCGCAAGTACTGTTGGTAATCCGCTTTGGTGGGCCGGTTTTCTTGATCGAGGGCCAGAGGTCCGTACAAACAGAGCCGGATGGCCTCCAGCAGGGTGGTTTTACCGGCCCCGTTCTTACCGCCAAAAAGCACGATGGGGTGGCTGGGATCGCTGGGACACAGGTCAAACGCTTGCTGTCCCCGGTAAATGCCAAAATTGACCAGGGTGAGCCGGTTAAGGATCATTGCTCAACCTCGACGTCCCTCTCAGCTTCAGCCGCCACCTTAGAGTCTGTCTCATTGTCAGCGGCCAGGTCCGCCAGAATTTCCTCCCGGCTGCGCCAATCACGCCGGAACAGGGCATCGATCCGGTTGTAGATGCGATGGCGGCGGCGCATCCCGTAATATTCCTGCTCGGTGGTCAGCAACTGTTTGACCAGTTCTGGCGAGACCTCACGAGTTTGACAGATCTCTGCCAGCAGGCTGGCTTCCAGGGTACCAAAGAGACTGGCGTCATCGTCGATCCAGTTGAGCCTTTCACCGGTTTCTTCTTCGTAGATTTTGGGTAACAGATCGGCCCAGTCATTCTCTTCAGAGCGCCAGATGCGGCGAATGGCGTGCAGTTCATCATCCTGAATCAGCTTTATCGTCGGGTCGCCACTCAATTCACGAGTCCGTTGTTGCGCTCTCAAGAGTCTACGCAGTAACGCTTGCTTAAATTCAAAAGTATAAGGGCCGTAAATCAGTTTCCCCTCCTTGATCCAAACGTGTCCATCTCGGCGGACCAAACTCCGGATACCCGCCTTTTCTGTCGGGTCCTGGGTATTGGCCAGGAAGTTGCGATACTCCAGCATCGGTTTCATCCACTCATCACCGCTCTCAATCATGGCTTCCATTGATTTGTCTTTATCGACGACCGTACAAACCCAGCAACCGAAACGGGTGTTGCCACAAGAAGGGGTCAGCGTATCGATGACAAGGGGGCACTCGCCGTCCGCGCTCTCATACAGTTCCCGCAGGCTCATATTGTCCACACCCCAGGGATTGGCTTCCAAGAACAGATAATCCCAGACATCCTTGACCGTGAAATCCTCAATCGGTGTGTACACATACGCCCCCGGCAGCATCGAGTGGCGAGAGAGGCGGCTGCCTGTAATTTTGTGGAGGTTGATCACTTGCTCTCGGGTGAAACTTTCGGCCTTACGCACGCCCAAGACCACCACGACCTCACCATGTTCGGTCACTTTATCCATCACAAACCGGTTCGTTGGCTTAATCTTCATCCGGTCGGTACACCAGCGGAAGCGTTGGTAAGGGGCAGGATAGCCCCGGCCAATTAAATTCACCCAAAAGCTCTCATCGATATCGGGGATAACCTTATGGGCAGTCAGGGGTAACCCGGCTTTCTGGGCGGTCTCATTCATCCGGCACAGGCTGGTATCGATCCGTTCGACGATGGCCGGGGCTTCCACCAGGGTGTCAGAGGCGACCACGTAGACCTGTTTGGTCAATTTCTCTTGAGGTAATCGTTCCAGGGCATACCAGACCAGTTGCAAAGCCGCGGTGGAGTCTTTACCACCACTAAAACCGATGACCCAGGGGTAGTTGTTGGACAGGTAGACTCGGCCAATCTCATCATAGATCTCGTCCAGCGATTTCTGTCGCAGTATTGAATAATCTTGATTGAACAAGTGACTGTTATCAACCAGGCTTATATCGGTCATTTAATCTCGCCTTCTCGCCCATTTTCGTTAACTGATTTATGTTGCCGGTGACTTAGTTCCAGTTTCTCTTCCTCAACCGTAAGCGGCAACCCGAGCACGGATTTTAGCACACTTACCGTAAGTGAGATACTTTGTTGGCTCTTGCTGATACGCCCGTTGATGATCGCCCGTCCTGCCCACAACCCTAAATTTGATCGACACCAGTCTACGGTGGCCAGGGTCTGTAAGCGTTCTGGCCATTCTTGAGGATATTGGGCTAATAAGCTAGCGCCAACGATGCCCAGGGCGTGCAGGGTTACGCCATGGGCATGAATATAATCGCGGCGAAGCTCCGCCGTAGAAACCTGTTTTTCCTTGGCCAGACGCCATTCTGGTATAATATTGCCCAGGGCCGTCCAATAATCAGCCGCCAGTTTTTCTTGAGCCCTGGTAACTTTAGGGGCCTTTCCTTTTTTCTTGAGGAGTTCTGCAGTCGCTTGATAAATACTGGATAGGGTAAAGAGTTTATTCGAACGGTTAGAGATTGTTGTTTTTTCAGTTTCGGTTAAGCCCTTAAAAATATCAATCCGATTGATCATCCGACGACATAGATTGGCTAGCGGGTCACGGCGATCGTAAAGAATCCCCAGGGATTTGGTTGGACGAACAGCATGCTTATTCAGGTCGGCAAAAAGTTGTTGGCTCCGTTCCAAATCCTGATCTAAAAAGAATACCACTGAAATCGTTTCATCTGCTAATTCGGGTCGCTCTTTCAGCGCTGCCTCAACCGCAGCCCGGCGGTGTTGACCATCGTTAATCACAAATCGAGCGGTCATAGGAATCACCAGGCGTCCGACATCTTGACCAAGTTCAGTATTGTTCAGTGGCTCAAACTCAACTTCACCGTCAACAGAGGCTGTTATTGAGGAAAAAGCGTATTCATTGGGATTTTGGACCATGTAATTGGCAATATCAGGAATTCGGGCACGGTTAAGCGTTCGTTGGGCGCGCAGTTCGGGGGGGAGTTCTTCTTCATCAAACAGGAAAATTCTGGGGATTAGCTTCAAGGGACACATAACAACATAATATTCTCGGCCAGCTTGCTTTCCTCGTAAGGCAGTGAAGGAATAATTAAAGGCTTCAGACATTTCTCCCACCTTTGGAAGTCTTATTTTATTATTTGGAAGTTTATCATAACTCTTGTGGAAGTCAAGAATATAATCAATTTTACCTGGAGACGTAACCAATCGTTCGCACCGGACCAGCTAGCGCATGTAGAGGTTGGGGGAAGAAAATCGTAGCCTGCAAACCCGACGCTAAAGCATCGGGCTGAGAGAGCAACCCACAGGGCAATGAGGACGCTGAAGCGCCCTAAAACAGCCGGTTTTTTGAGCATTTTTGTAATGGTCAATAACAGTTTGAACAATGCCAACCGAAAGCCCGAGGCTAAAGCCATCGGGCTGAAAGAGCAAAGGATGCTAAAAGCACCCTAAAAAGTCAAATTTTAGCCCGATAGGGCTTTGCTCTTTTAGTGCG
>DAOUMU010000562.1:0-4684 GCA_034409055.1 Anaerolineae bacterium | reverse complement strand
TTCGCTGATTTCTCGCTGATAAACGCAGATAAATCCAAAAAATCAGCGTAAATCTGCGGTTCAATCTGCGGTATCTGCGTTCCATTTGGTGTTCGCACGCAAAGCTACAAAAAACGTTAGCATTAGGCATCTTTTTAGATGCTTTGAGGCTATTTGAGGTGGTTGGATTTGAGAAATATCACGCTATTTGTTTGTTTGATGTTAATTTGTATGGCGTGTATGCCTACCGGCTGCCCGCCGGATTGTGCTGGGGCTGACCTGGTCGGGGCTGACCTGCGCCAGGTTGACCTGGCCGGGGCTGACTTGCAAGGGGCCAACCTGGCCGGGGCTGATTTAAGTAGTCCGTTTCAACAGGGGGTTGATCTGAGTGAGGCTAACCTGGCCGGGGCTCATCTAGGTGGGGCTAACCTGAGGGGGGGTAACCTGAGCCAGGCTATACTCTATGGGGCCGATTTGCGCCAGGCCGACCTGAGCGGCACCCTTCTGGCCGGGGCCAAGCTTGACGAGACCACCCAAATTGATGATAAATGGCGCCTGGTGTGGGAGATTGTCAACCAGGGGGCCAGGGGCCGGGATTTAAGCGGTCTTGACTTGAGCGGGGCTAACCTGTGGGGGGCCAACTTGGCTGAGGCTAACTTGAGCGGAACCGATCTCAGTTGGGCCAACTTGAGCCAAGCCAATTTGAGCCAAGCCAATTTGCGCCAGGCCGACCTGAGATGGGCCAACCTGAGCCAGGCCAATTTGAATCAAGCCGATTTGAGTGAGGCCAGCCTGAGATGGGCCGACCTGCGCGGGGCAACTCTAACCGAAGCCTCGCTGGCCGTGGTTGACGCACGCGGCGCCTGGCTCAGCCGGGCCAACCTGAGTGGGGCCGATCTCTATAGAATCTGGTTGAGTGGGGCGATTATGCCAGACGGGACGAGGCATAGGTGATGGGGGGTTGGTTAGTTGATTGGTCAGGGCAAAAAGCAACTTCCGTTTGATGTTGACAGCCAACTCGTGAACCCACAGGGCAAGTGACGTGAAACGTGAAACGTAATGACTTATCAACGCACTTTTACGTCACCGGCCCTGTGGGTTTACGCTTTACGTTTTACGTGGTTGGATGCTTTATGAGGTTGCCTCACCGGAAGCCACTTTTTCATTGGCAATTCTGGTTCTATGTAATTACCAATCTCCAGTACACCTTTGTGACTTCACCGCTTGTAGGGTTTATCTAAAAAACCGTGCTTATGCAGCCAATTTTCCAGGTTCCTATTACTGGGCTCGGTAATCATCGGTCCCCGATCATAGCCTTTGATTGAGCGGTCGGTGGGGCGAGGCAAGAAATTTGTGTAGGGAACATCCTCACCGGGATTGGCAATGATAATCGTAGGTACACTGTAATAGTCTGTCCACGTTTTGACCCGAGCGGCCATATTCGGGTCTTTGTCTATGTTAATTTCCCGGTAAGGTATGTTGTAACGATTCAAGAGATCACGAGCCAAAGCCACATTAATACAGTACGCACTGCGTACGTACATCACAATTTCTTTTTTCATATTTCATACTGCTGACGGAACTGCTCTTACCTGAACATTGTATCCTAATTGTATCAGAAACTCGTAGCAATCCTCCCAAGACAGGCCAAATTCGCGCACATCGGCCAGTCCAAGCCGAGCAATGATATCCCGTAACAACTCAGCATTCTGGGATTCTAATTCACTTGTGCACAGCGCATCTTCAGCCCAGTCTACCAATTGCTCTAGAGTAATCGTGCGATTTAGATATGCCAGCAATTGATCGCGCACCACTTCTCTTGTGATCATTATCTCACCCACTTTTCTTCACTTTTTGGTGTCCCTTATCAACAGGGAACTTCTGGTGAATTTCAACAAGCTCATCTTTGTCATCATAGATTTCTTGATAGAACGCGATAGTTTGCTCATCGGCATCGACCTCTTTCACATACCGGGCACGCCAACCACGACGTCCCGCTACATCCAACCAATAACGGCGACCTCCATGGGGAAGGTTGATCCAATTTGGGAACTTACGCTCATTTTGTTCACGGGTTGCCAATTATCTGATTCTCCACCAGTCACTTCGCTTTTTCTGAGATAAAGTTTCTTTGTTGCTAAATCTAGGGCGTGTTGACATTTCGGATTATGTCACGCCTGGCGTGAGCGACCAAAGGGAGCGAAGAATCTCCTATTTCGCCTTGAATTTGTCCTCGTTGCCGGAGATTCCTCGTCACTGCGCTCCTCGGAATGACATTTTTGGACAAATGTCAACAGAACCTAGGGCGTAGATGTTGGTCCGGGCACGGTAAACTTAGAGATTTCAGCGTTGTTGGCGTCACTTAAAATAATCGTTGTACCGGGTGACCAGGCAGGCTCGCCCTGGTTCAAGTACAGGTCGCTGGGCGTATTTTCACCGGCAGCCGTATGAATACGGATACTGCCCCCGCTAAAGAGAAAAATATCGGGGAAGACGAAGACTCCGAGTGAGGACCCCTCCAGTTTCCAATCTTTCAGGCTGGTGCCGGCCCCCTGATTAAGAATGACCAGAGTTTCGCGCAATAAATCACCGGTCCCGGTAATTTCCTCAATCACCACATTAATCTCGTCAAAAGGGGGAGGCGTAGAGGTAGGGATAGGGGTTGGCGTAGGTGTGGGCGTCTCAGTCGGCGTGGGGGAGGGACCGACTGTGGCCGCCGGTTCCGGGGGAAGTTGGGCATCTGTGGGCAGGGGGGTCGGTGGATCAAAGGGAAGGGGGGTATCGGTAGGCAGGGGAACCGGGGTGAAGGTCGGCGTAGGGGTCGGTAGTCCACCGATGGGAATGACCAGTTCTTGCCCAATTTGAATAAAATCCTTGTTCGTCAGGCCATTGGCAATCATCAAGTCAGAGAGAGAAACGGAGAATTTCTCGGCGATCAGCCCCAGGGTATCACCGGGTTCAACCACATAGGTGACTGTTTGAATAGAGGTACTTTCCGGCAATATTTCCCCTTGGGCGACTGACCCCGTCTCCTCAGATAGGGGAACTTCAGGCTGGCCTCCTTCAGCCGCAGGACCACCTGCCTCTACCGCTGGTGTGGCCACATCGCCCGGCAGCACCTGGCGATTGGCAATCAACACCACCGCTATGCTGATGACCAATGAGATGACCGCATTGACCCCAATGATCAGGGCCAGTTGACCGGGCGGCAAGCCCACACTGGTCAGCCCCGTATCTTGATAATCATCATAGTCATCGTAGTCGTATGCTTGATCGTATTTGGGCTCGTCCATTTATCACCCGTCGTCATTTTTTCCCAGTAAACAATTATACCCCATATTGACTCGGCTGACAACGAGCGATGTTGCAAGTAATTAATTTTTCATAATAGTGGGCAAGTAAATACACCAATTTACCGACGTGGTCACCGGACTCCCAACCGCACTTATCCCCTCGGCGCTGGTCACCCCGTAATTCGCGTTGGTGATGGCCGGGCAGTTGATCAGTGGAGCGGTCACCGTTACCGTGAAGGTCCGGCTGATACTCGAATCTTTAGGCACCGTCTGGTTGGTCCACTGCACTACGTTGCCCACCTGACTACCACCGTCGCTGGCCCCGGCGAATTGCGTGTTGGCGGGGAGGATATCGGTGATGACTACTCCGGTTGCATCCGTCCCACCCGTATTGGTGACAGTGAGAGTGTAAGTGATAAGCCCACCGGGAGCGACGGAGTTGGGCATAGCAATCTTGCTGATGCTCAACTGTGGTGTTACTACCGCAGTGTTGACTGTTTCGACGACAACACAATCTATCGTATCGGTCACTATATAACCATTGTTTGGAACACTGATGCTTGTGGTAAACGTTACCGACTCACCCGAGGCTAAGGTCACAACAGTGCTGGGCTCGATGGTCACGGTCCAGCTTTGGGCCGACCTGGCGGTCAGGGTGTAAATCTGAGGTGTCGGGCTGGCGTTAGTCAAGGTATGAGTGTGAGTGACCCAACGACCGGTTGGAGTCGTGGCCGTGACAACGGCTGGGGTTAGCTTCAATTCGCCTGAGGAAAACTGTGTCGCCGTGACTGTGTTCGAGAAAAGGTCGGCAGCTTGAGCTGTGATTACGTAGGGCGGATTGCCCGGCATCTGGTGGAAGGCCAAGTTAAGGCGATAGAGATCGCTGGAGGTATTAAAACGGGCTGGCATAATACAAATATCGTTCTGGTACGGGTTGTCCAGCACATCTGGCTCAGTGTCATTGGGCGCAGGGGTTTGGGTCCGATTCAGGTCGTTGAAATTCAGCACGCGCTCGCTGCCATCTATTGAGACGGTGAACCGATTGAGGTCTAGCTCCTGGCGTGGGCCGGTCACCGTCAGCAACACAGTGGTCGGGTTGGCGGGATTGGTCGGTTCAACGGACACCTGGTTGATTTTGATCTCATAATCATCTGTACCAGTATAGGGCATTCGCCCGAAGGGATTCACAGAATATTTCTCATATCCACCCACCTCATCACGTATCTCAAAATGTATGTGATCAAATCCGCTGTACTTGCTCTCACCTGTCAAACCGATCGGCATTCCTCCTCTAGCGTAAGTTATGTGCAACCAGGAGCGAAATCGTCTCTAAAGTCGGAAATTTGAACTTTTCGGGGCAGAATTGGCGGGCGAACACGCCAAGCACCTGCCAAACGGAGTTCTACTCCTGG
>DAOUMU010000561.1:0-6754 GCA_034409055.1 Anaerolineae bacterium | reverse complement strand
CTCAAAAAGTAGGGGCGAGGCAACTCGGATTGAGAGTGTCGGGGCAAACAAACTATGCTCCGAGTTGCCTCGCCCCTACCCTACCCCGAATTATTGAGATGATACGTTTTGTGCTTAAAAGTGTCCGGTAGTGAGCCTTAACTAACCAACCATCCAACTAACTAACTAACTAACTAACCATCCATCCATTTAACATACCAATTACTCAGGCTTAATCGTTAGCCTGTAGAATGAGCAGGAGCCTTGGACCCGTTCTTAAAGTACTTTAGGGCAAGAAGCCCGGTACTTCTGTCCTATATTTTTAGTACCTTTGCCACTACCATTTTGCACCCGGATTCTGTATGCTTAATCTTGGTGGAGAATTTCTTGACAGTATGTCATAGTGAAAATGAAGGGGTCATAGATATAACAACGAATTTCAATGATTAACCGAATTTATCTGGGAGCGTTACGGGTTTGGGACGGGCGTATGTAATCATTGGGGGGTGTACCAAACAGGTAAGCGGATGAGGAACGGCGAGCGCAGGCGACCGTAGGGAGTGCGGATAATCACCGCCAGGCCTGGATATATCCGCTAATCCGCTAAATATCCGCTGCCCGATTGGCTGCGGTTCGTTGGCTATCGTATCAGATTTTCGGGCCTTGTCCCAACTGTGAAACGCTCTCTTTATCTCATAAGTGTGGATCAGTCCTCAACTTGATGCTAGCTATAGGAATTTTCTTTTTGTAGGGCAAGTTGCTAACTTGTCAGTGGCGCTGGAGGCAAGTTAGCCACTCGCCCTACATAACTTGAAAAAGGCACTACAGATTTAAGGAGTACCCTCATGAAACACACTGCCAAACTGCTATGTCTGACACTAGGTTCCACAATCATTTTGAGTTTGTTATCTGCCTGTACCGCAGCTATGTTACAACCCCTGCCCACGGCCACGCCACAGCCCACAGAATTGATTCTCCGCAACTGGGAAGGCGATATCTCGCAGACCATTTTGGATGCTTTCACGGCCGAGTATGGCTTTGCCGTCACGTACCTGCCTTATGAGTCGCAAGAAGAGGCGGTGGCCGATATCGAGGCCGGTCAAGTCTACGACGTGGTTGTCCTGGAAAATCAGTTGATTCTGGATTTGGTGGCAAAAGGGCTGCTGGCCGAGATTGATTACCGCAATGTACCCAACTTCAAGAATATCTCACCCAATTTTCGTGACCTGGCCTATGATCCAAACAACGCCCATGCTATCCCTTACAGTTGGGGCACCACGGGTCTTGTCGTCCGCACGGACCTGGTAGAGGAACCGGTCACCCGCTGGGCAGACCTGTGGGATCCGCGCTATGCCGGGAAAGTGACAGGCTGGCCCCTTTCGCGCTACATGCTCGGCATCGCCCTCAAATCGCAGGGATACTCGCTTAATTCCGAGAACCCGGCGGAACTGGAAGCAGCTTTACAGCAGCTTATTGCCCTCAAGCCTCACATCACCCTCATGGAATGGGAACCGGCGGTGGCCGCCCCTCATCTGGTCAGTGGCGAAGCGGTGATTTCCGTGGGACAGGCTGACGACGTTATTGAGGGCCGCCAGCAGAACGAGGCCATTACCTACGTCCTGCCTGAAGAGGGCGGCCTGCTTTGGGGCGATAACTTCGTCATTCCGGCCAATTCGCCCAACAAAGAAGCAGCCGAGATGCTCATCAATTTCCTGCTGCGGCCGGAAATCAGCGCCCAAATCATCAACCAAACCTACTATTGGTTACCCAACGACGCGGCAATGCCCCTGGTCGAGCCTGAGATTCGAGACAATCCGGCCATCTTCCCTACCTCTGAAATGTTACAACACGCCGAAATCCTGCTGCCCCTAAGTCCCGCCGGAGAAGCACTCCACGCCCAGATATGGGAGCGTTTTTTGGCCGCAGGTGAGTAGGTGGTCCTCCTGTTGAGTGTTGGTAACTGCTTACCAATAACCGATATCCTCAATCGTTCAGGCTAGCATCCTGAGTAACGCGGAGCGTGTATCGAAGGGTGCGGGTTTGCCCAGATTCGTCGCGTTCGCCGCACCCCCTTCGGCCTGGCTCAGGACAGGCTTCGATACGACTTCCGCTCTGCTCCAGTCTACTCAGGCTGCGTCCTGAGCTTGTCGAAGGGATGCTACCTGACCTACCCCCTGAACGCTTACTGGTCAGGTAGTTACGGTGAATTTTGAATTGTTAATTACTAATTGCTAATTGCTAATTGTTAATTGTTAACTTTGACATGATTGACTGTCGCTCCTACAATCTCCTCATCATAACATTCACCGTAACTATTCACCATGTCAATCGTCAGTTCGCCCGCCAGAGTGCGGGCCATTGCTCAAACCGATATTCGGCACATCTTACGGATGATAAATACGGCCTGGCGTGTTTACATCCATCTCCCCCCGCCTGAACTAGGGGCCAAGATAAAGACGATGCCAGGCGTTTTGGCCGAGGACCGGGTCGGGCTGCGCGGCTTCATGGTGATCGAACCTCAGCCCCCGGATATTGCTTTATTCGTTGCCGCCGGTTTGCGTGATACCTGGAGCGTCAAGCCTTATCTTGACCGGCTGCTGCCAGCCATCGAACAAGCGGCCCGGACTGAAAATTTATGGAACCTGGTTCACATTGGCCGGGCTGACTGGCTGGTTGATGAACTCCGGCGGCACGGGTTTGAAACGCGGGAATGGATTGTGGTTTTTGAACGCATTGGGGTCGAACCACCCCCGGCTGTGCCGGCCCCGGCCGCGATGCGCACCGCCCACCATAAAGACCTGCCGGCCTTATTGGCCCTGGATGCTCTCACCTTTGAGCACATCTGGCGAAAATCGGCCGGAAAATTCAGCGAAGCCCTGGCCAGTGCCGACTCATTTATGGTCGCCGAGGTGGCCGGACGGATCGTCGGCTACGAGTGGTGCGAGATATACGGCCAGCACGCTCACCTGACCCGGCTGGCCGTCCATCCCGGTTATCAGGGACACGGCATCGGCACTCAATTACTCCACTGGGCCATCACCGATGCCCTGGCCAGGGGCGTCAACCAGGTCACCCTGAACACCCAGGAAGATAACTATCGCTCCCACTCCCTCTATCGCCGCTTCGGCTTCGTCAACACCGGCCAGCGTATGCCGATACTCTGGAAAGATTTGAAATAACCCTACTCCCTATTCCCTACTCCCTACTCCCTACTCCCTACTCCTTACTCCCTACTCCTTACTCCCTACTCCCTACTCCCCCACCACCACCGGCTGCAACTCAATCCGCCCCACCTCAGCCGCATTCTGGGCCGGGTCATACCAGATCAGCAGAGGCGTGTAGGGACCGGCAGGCGTGTCAACGGGCAGAACCAGGTCATACACGTCGGAGATGATTTCGCCGGAGCGCCAGGCTATGGTGGGGTAGGCAAAATGGACCGGTACGGCGTCGGTGGCCGTCAGGGGCTCCCCGGCCGGGCTGAGCAGACGAGCGGAAACCTTCAAAGAGGAGACCGGCGAAGAGAGCACCTGCCAAAAAAGGGTCAAGCGCACCGGCGGCAGCCCCGGACCGGTGTGCGGGGGACGAGACAGGTCGTAGCCCAACAGCCTGATGTCCGGAATGACCACCTGGTCTACCCCAAACGAAAATTCAGGTGGCCTCGTCACCGGCTCGGGATCGACCCGAATCAACGGCCCGACCGCATTGAGAGACCAGCGTTCGGCTGTGCCCGGCAGCTCACGGGTCAGGTAGACCGATTTACCCTGGGCCAATAACTTCTCCACCGCCGCCAGACGGTTCCCTTCCAAATCAGCGGCCACCAGTTCCAGGTCCGGCCGCCGGTCTTCCGTTTGCTGGAAATAACGCAGCAGAGTCATTTCCCCCAAAATACCGGCAATGGCCGACTGGCCCCCGGCCGGCAGCGGCTGCTGCAAGATGTCCAGGCCGTAATCGTGCACCCGCCAGGTGTAGCTCGCCCTGATAGTAGCCTGGTTGGCCTGAAACAGTTGCCCGATGATAAAAACGAACATGAGCCCAATGACGCCGGCCCAAACGGGTCGCCAGGGCCTGTGGGGCAGGCTCGAGGCAATATGCAATAAAAAAGCCGCGCCACTGCCGCTCCAAACGGCCCAGATAATAAAGACAGGGATAAAAAAGACCTCGATGTCGCTGACCTTGTAAAAGAGATTGAAGCCGGTATAAGTCACAAAAGCGATGCCGGTCAAGGCCAACATCTTCCACCGCCTCATCCAGAGCAGATAAAAAAGGCCGATGAAACCCGGTACGGCTGTGTAAAATTGGCTTACCAGTAAATCCCAATAAAAGGCGGGGGTGCGCTCGTGGCCAAAGGGATTGTCAAAAATAAACAGGCCATACCCGCTGGCGCTGACCTGTCGCCAGAAACCGGCCCAGGTGTTTTCATAAGTGCCGTCCAATGAGCCGACGTGTCCCCGCAGAGGCAAATACAGATAAAGCAAGAGAGGCAACAGGCCAAACAAGCCGCTTAGCACCAACCTGTTACGGTTAAAAACCAGATCACGCCGGATGAGATCAAGGTAATAGGCCAGGGCCGGCAGAACTAAAAGCATCGTGCGATGGTGAGTCAAAGACAGGCCGGTCAGAAAGGCCAGCCACAAAATCCTTCTGTGTTCCACACCCACCCGGTTAAGACTTTGGAAGTTTCCGGCCATACTTTTATCAGCGGACGGGTCTTGATGATGCGGCCGATTTGCCGGCGAAATCCCCCTTGAAAGCTGCCGAAGTCTGGCCGCAGTCAGAAATAGAGCCACCACAAAAAAAGCATTCAGCGTGTACACCTCGGCTATGGTCGCCTGCTGCCAGAACACCAGGCTAACCGCCAGCAGACAGGCCCCCATCGCCCCGCCCAGATGAATCGGCCAGGGAGAGGGTGAATAGCCACCGGCAGAATGTTTATTGATCTGCTGATTCGTTGACGGGCTGATTGGCGCGGCACTTAGCTTGTCGGGGGCAGCAATCTGGACAATCAACAGGTAGGTCAAGGCCACCGTGGCCGCGCCAAAGACGGCACTCATTAAATTGACCCGGTAGGCCACATTGCCGGCGGGCAACAGGGTAAATAATTTACCCAGGAGGGTGTAGAGCGGGTAGCCGGTCGGATGGGCGATGCCCAACTGGTAGGTGACCAGTTGAAACTCCAGGCTATCGTCAAACAGGGCCACCACAGACGGGGCCAGCGTACTGACGTAGAGGCTCAGGCTGGCCACAAACAGCCCTCCGGCGATTAACCGGTGCCTTAGTAAATTTTGGAGTAAATTCTTCGGTACGAGACTCACTGAAGTTCCGGCTCGATGGTAATCTCAACCCGGCCGGTCATCCCGGGCCGAACTTCAAAATCTCCGCTGTTAAAATCCAGGTAGACGGTGAACAGGGCCGTATCGCCATCTTTGGCGGTTGACTCCAACTCAATGCGGTAAATCACGGCCGGGAAGGGAACGCCGGGATAGGTTTTTAGAAAAATCGTGGCTTCGTCGCCCACCTGGATGTCGGCCAGGTTACGCTCACTAAAATTACTGGTGGCAAAGCGGAGGACCTTGGTCTGGGCGATGGTGATCGAGGCATTGTTGGTGGATATGCCTGGGGCGGCATTGATGGCCGTCACCACCCCATCCCAGGGAGCAAATAGTTGGGCCTTGCTCAGATTGAGACGCGCTTCATCGACTTGCAGTTGGGCCTCCCGCAGTTTGGCCTCGTTCACGGCCTGGGCTTCAGGTCGCGGGTCGGCCAACAATTTATCCAACTGATTTTGGGCCTGGACAACCTTCAGACGAGCCGCAGCAATTTGGGCCTCCGTAGCCGGTTTAACGGCCTCGTCATACACGGCCTGGGCCCGCTCGTAATTGAGGGTGGCCCTTTGCAACTCCGCCGCTTGCGGGCTTAAGCCAATGCCTTCGGCATAGGCCACGGCATCGTAGGCTTCCTGGGCCTGCTGCAACTCGATTTCACGCAACCGTAAATCGGCCGCCGCCTGGGTAATGGCCTCTTCAGCCGGCAGACTCAACAAATGTTCCAATTCAACCTGGGCCGACTCCAGATTAGCCTGGGCCTCGGCAATATCGCCGGCCAGGGCCGGCGCTTCCTCATTGACAATTTGAGCTTGCAACAGAGCCAGACTGGCCTCGGCTTTGGCCAGGGCGTTTCGCAGGTCGGTATCGTCAATTTTAACCAGCAAGTCGCCCGCTTTAACCCGTTGGCCGGACACCACGTATATCTGTTCAATGGTGCCACTCAGGCCGGATGATTGGAAGCTAAAAGTCTGGGGTGGAATCGGTAATACCACCTGCCCATCGGCCGAGACGGTGGATTGAAAAACTCTAATCGGCGTCGGTAAAGGCGTAGGCGTACCTTCGGGCGTAGGCGTGGTTTGACTGAAAAAACTACCCGTATCGGGCGTACAAGCAGAGAAAAGTAAGAGGCTGAGAATTAGAAAGAATATTGCCGATATATATCTCATGTGTCTAGCACCAACCAACTCAAGCTGCAAATCTGTTCCAGTAACTGCCTACCCTCATGTCATTCCGAGGAGCGCAGCGACGAGGAATCTCCGGCAACGAGGACAAATTCAAGGCGAAATAGGAGATTCTTCACTCGCTGCGCTCGTTCAGAATGACATGGTAGGTAGTTACCTGTTCCAAAGCAACTGGAAAATCTGTCAAGTCCTTGCTACTTGCCACCCTGCTACCCCGCTACCTTCTACCCTGCCCCCTTGCCACCTTGCCCCCTTGCCACTCTGCCCCCT
>DAOUMU010000560.1:0-3038 GCA_034409055.1 Anaerolineae bacterium | reverse complement strand
GGTGAAGGTAGGGGTAACGATCGGCTCCGGGGTAGAAGTGGCCGTCGGTTGGGCCGGGGGCGTGGTCGCAATGGGGGTGGGGGTATCAATACGAGAGACGGTGTCCCCGGTACAGGCAGTTAATAATCCGAAATAACCGAGCAACACCCCAAACTGTAAGAGGATAATGATGTGAGCGATTCTTTTGGTCATCTTATTTTCTCCGTGTATCTCCGTGCCTTCTTCGTGTACTCTAATATAGCAGGAAAAATGGCAAAATGTTGGACCAAATTCTAACCAAAGTTTGACCGTTGGTAAAGTGGCAAAGTCGCAGGTGGCAAGATCAAACTATCAAAGAGGTGTTGCGGAGCAGCTTGCCTTTTGGGACTTACGGTCTCAGTAGATCCAATTTTGTGCTCACGATGGGCCCGTGACCCGTCGCATCGCCGGTCATGGACCGGCTTGGAGCATTAAATTTGGATCTGCTGGGTCTGGAACTCCTGTTTCGCTCTGCCTTTCAGGCTTGCACCGACCCAGCCGTAAATCTTCTCAGTAAAGCCAATCTTCTTTAAGCGCGTAAAATGGCTCTGACCGGTGAACCGTCACCACCAGTGATTTTGAGGGGTAAAGCAATGAGTTCGTAGGTGCCATCAGGGACCCCGGTTAAAAGCAAACCTTCCAAAATGGCAATGTTATTACGGCGGAGGGCATGGTGACCGGGCAGCGTTTCGCTGTTCATATCGTCCATCGAGGGGGCATCGGAGCCAAAGAGGACAATACCTTGCCCGGCCATAAAATCGGCCAGTTCCGGCGAGGGGTAGACAAATTGGGTCGGAAACTGGTCCAGGGGCATGGCACTGGCGGCAGAGTGAACCAACAGGCGTTCCACCTTGTCCCAAGCCAGGCCTGGAAAATCAGCCGGGGTCAGGGGGCCGCTCTCACGCTGAACGGTGACCACCGTGGCCGGGCCGAGGTAGGGCGTCAGGGGGAGTTCGGCTATGGTCAGGTCGTTGTCGACAAAGTGATAAGGCGCGTCTGTATGGCTGCCGAGGTGGCTACTGAAAGTCAGGGTGGTCAAATTTACAGACGCGCCTTCACTTATATCCGAGATCACCTGGGCCGAAAAAGGGGTATCGCCGGGCCAAACAGCCAGGGTAGGGCTAAGGGGGCGGCTGATATCGAATATTCGTTTCAAAACATCCTCACTTTAATCAGGACGCGGCCTAATCACGGGATTTAATCAGCATCTTCCATTCGCCCTTGTGCACGATATCGCCGTTCTGATTAAGCACGCGAGCGTCAAACACAACCAGGCCCCCACCCAAGCGGGCCATGGGTTTGGTTTCGGTCACTTTTATCTGGACATAGACAGTATCACCGATAAAGACCGGCTTGGTGAATTTCCAGGTCAGTTCCCGAAAAGCCAGGGTAGTGCCATCAATAAAACCCTGCTGAACGGCCAAACCGGTGGCAATCGAGGCCACCAGCATGCCATGCGCCACGCGGGTGCCAAAGGGGGTTTCCTTGGCTCCTTCCTCATTGGTGTGGATAAAGTTAAAATCACCGGACAGGCCGGCAAAGTTGACAATATCGGTTTCGGTAATGGTACGGGCCGCCGTTTCAATTTCCAGGCCAACCTCAAATTCTTCATAATACATGCCGCGAGGGGAGATGGTCATGGAGTCCTCCTAAAGTGTTTAAATAAGTTTTTGTCTAAAATATCTGCGTGTTGCGTGTTGCGTGTTGCGTGCTTCGTTTATTTTACGCAACACGCAACACGAAATTTCGTTTGCCTTGCCAGATACTCAGGTCGATGGTTACGTCGTCAAATTAACAACTGGTCATACAATAAATCAAGACTCAAATCCACGCAAACGGTGTCGGTGCAGGCCAGGGTGAGGGCGGCTGCACTGACTCCCAACCGGACCGACTCATCCAGGGGAATATCGTTGAGCAGGCCAAAGACAACGGTAGCGGTCAGGGCATCGCTGGCCCCGGTGGAGTCGACCACGTCGGTGACCACCGCCGGTACCCGGCCACTATCGCTGGCCGAGGCATAAACGACGCCTTCTTCGGCCAGGGTAATGATCACAATTTTCACCCCGGCATTAACCAGCTCCCGGGCGGCAGTGATGGCATCATTGGTGTCCTCAATGGTATGGCCCGACAGCGCTTCGGCTTCCGCCACATTGGGCGTAATCATGTAAATACCGGCCAGATAGGGCTTTAACTTGGGCAACAGGGCCGTGGAAGTAGGGTCGGCACATACGCGCACGTTGTAACGCTTGGCCACTCTAAACAGAGAGGCAATGGTGGCCTCAGAAAGATTGCTATCTATCACCACCATTTCGGCATTTTTGATCAAACCCCGCCGCCGGTTTATAATCTGGGAAGTTATGGCGGAGAGAACGTGCATATCGTCGACCGACATGACCAGGTTGCCATGTTCATCCAGGATGGCCAGGTAGGCCGAGGTGTGATGTTCCTCTGAAACAATCAGATAATCGGTATTGATACCCACGTCGGTCGCATTGTTGAGGATTCGCCGGCCGGAGCCATCATGGCCAATGGCTGACAGTAACACCACCTCAACCCCCAGCCGGGTCAAGTTATCGGCCACATTCCGGGCCACGCCTCCCACAGACACCCGCACGATCCCAGGGGTACTGCTGCCCAGGGTAAGCGGCGCGCTGGCTCTGCCTTTTGAGTCAATCCCAGCCGCCCCCACCACCAACACATAGGCTTGAGTCGGACCTTCGGCCATCCCGTTTCCTCCCCCGTGTAGTTTACTACGAGGCACACTATACCACAATCAATGAGCAATTAGAAATTAGTAATTAGAAATTGGTTGATAATTGGATGATTTGGTCTAAACTTTGGCACGAAAATATGCTATAATAGAGTTTAGTAATTGTGAAAATTATTTCTGTTTCTTCCTATACTTTTGCAGTTTTTGCTTGCCAGATTTGCCATCAAACCAATCCTGATGAAAAATTGACGGAAAATCTTTCACCGGAGGTAGACGATGGCCTGGCTCGTTCCAGAAATGTTGCACAGCT
>DAOUMU010000559.1:0-21270 GCA_034409055.1 Anaerolineae bacterium | reverse complement strand
AACGGGGACGACGTCAAATTGACACCAAACGCTTTGAACTTCAGCGTCTGGTTAGTTTCCTCAACCAAACTATCGATAAAATCTATGGTGTTGTTTCTTTCATTGAAGCTGATGTTGAACCTCTTGGTATATGAAATTTGGATCTACTGAGACTGTATAAGAAACCCGGCCAAATCTCACTTCGACGGCTTGGGGGGCATGTATGATAAAATGACCAGGTCACCGGAAAAGTTTGCTCAGTTGTTAACAGAAGCGATTTATAAAATACGCCTTGGTGAGTCTAAGACGGTCAAGAAGACACTCGGCATTATACAGGATGAGTTAGGCTATGCGTTGGGCAGAGAGGGAGGCTCTTGCATTGAATATTGGCGCAAAGGGTATATTCCGGCCAAAATGGATAACGTGGAAAAACTGGCCCAGGAATTGGTTAATCGAGGTGGTTTAAATCTGCCAGAGCTCAAACAGTTCCTATACAGTGCCGGCCATCCAAATCCAACGAGCTTATGCGATGAATTATCTCCGTCTCTCGCTTCAGAAGAATTCGCTCCTTTTATTGTCGGTCCACCCATTACCCATCCTCGTCAATTTTTTGGGCGTGAACAGGAACTGAAGCGCATTTTCGGCCTATGGAAACGCTTCCCCTTGCAAAATATAGCCGTGATCGGTTTACACCGCAGTGGAAAGACTTCACTCCTACATTATGTAGAAAACATTACCAGGGCCGTACCAACGCAGTTGCGCCCCGGCCAGCGGACCGATTGGCTGCTACAGCCGGAACGTTATCAATGGGTCTTTGTGGATTTCCAGGATGCGCGGATGGGCCACAAGGAAAGGTTGTTGCATTATCTACTAACCAGTCTCAATATGCCTGTACCTGATCCATGCGACTTGAATAGCTTTATAGATGTTATTAGCCATCATCTGCAAACACCGACCGTGATCTTGATGGACGAAATTGGGGTAGGGTTGGCCTCTCCGGAGTTAGATCAGCAATTCTGGTGGAGTTTGCGCTCGCTGGGCAGCAATTATACAGGTGGCAAACTGGGATTTCTATTGACTGCCCATGAAGCCCCCCCTCTCCTGGCTCAGGAATACGGCAAGCCGTCCCCTTTTTTCAACATATTTGGCCACACCTTGAAGCTGGGCCCACTGAGCGACCCAGAAGCGCGGGAATTGATCGCCAGTTCCCCTAAGCCTTTTCACCCGGCCGATGTAGAGTGGATTTTGGGTCAAAGTGGGCGGTGGCCGGCGCTACTACAAATCCTATGTGATACCTGTCTCATTGCCCTGGAAGATGGTCAGATGGATAACGCCTGGCGGGAAGAGGGCCTGCACCGGATCGCGCCCTTTCAATACTTATTGGAAGCAAAATGCTAAAAAACACCTACACCGATGCCCCCGAGCTACACCCTAACCTAATCCTGGGCAGCCTGCAACTACTCTTTTGGCTTTTCTGCCATCCTTCGGCCTGGCATAATTACGTGCCCCGTATTGACCCTACCCTGCGCCCCGACTTTACGCTAGCCGAGTTAAATCGAGCTCAGTGGCGTGCCCCGGCCTTACGCCGGTTACTGGTACAGGGATACGTTGTCTGGCCACTCCTGGTTGGTCTACCGGTTGGCCTGATATTATGGCTAAAGGGCGCTCCAATTGCGTCCATTGTGGTGTCTGTCACATACGTTATCGCCATTAACCTGGTGCTTGGCCTCATGATTGGCGCGGTGGTTAGCGTGGCAGTCGGTCTGGCAGGCAGTGTGGCAGTTGGCATAGCAGTTGGTACAATCGGCAGTATCGTCGGCGAAGTAGCAGCGCCCATTGCCCTCGGTGTAGCCATTGGCGCAGGGGGGGGCATAGCCGGCCGTATGACCAATCCGAAGCCGGCTCATTCATCGACTAAGCAAATACCAAAATTCCGGACACAGGTGGGGGGTATTGTTGTCGGTGTTCTGATCGGTGTTGTGGCAGTCGCCAGGGTGCGTTTCGGTTTGACGACCCTGGTCAGCTTGGCCGGGGGATTGCCCGAGGACACAGCCTATAATTTGGCCCGCACCATGGTCGTTGGGGCGTCGTTCGGGCTGGCAATCGGCTGGCGTCGGGGTGTGGTGGCCGGCCTGGTCGGAGGCATAGTAAGTAGCCTGGCTTATAGCGTCGCAGTCATTGGGCGGAGTAGTAATTGGGACCCGGCAAAGGGCCTGGCCAGTGGTTTGCTATTCGGTACCTCGTTTGGGGTTACGGTTGTGTTGCCTTATGTTCTATCCGAGCGTATCGCCGGCCCCTGGGCTGGGGCGTGGGCTGGCGCCCTGGGGAGTTGGGGGAGACATATCATTCGGAATAGGATTCCCCTCTGGCCTACTTTGCCCTTAGGTTTAATCGGGTTATTTCTGGGTTTGACCCTGGCCTGGTGGCAGTCATTGTTGCTTTACCCCTTCCTGGCGGCCTGGAACCTCATTCTCTATCGTCTCGACGAACGACGTGCTGGCTACACCCCCAGTCTCCTGCACTGGCATTCCGCCTTTTGGGACGAATTTCAGCGCCTACCTCTGGCGGGCCTGGATAATCATCTCCTGCTGGTGATGGAGCGCAACCCGGACGAAGGACAGGCTGCGATTGAATATCTAAGCACAAGCCACCAGCGTTGGGCCGCCCAGGTGGTGCAGATCGAACTGGAGGTACGCCGGTTGGAACGCTGTGAGGATATAACGGCCATTGGTGATGTTCATCGTGATCTGGCCTCTGGTAAATTGGCCGGTCCTGCCAGCACCCTGCTACGTCACTTCAGTCACCTTAGCCAGGATATCGAGGCTGCTTTAAATCAGGCCACGGCCTACCACCAGCGCTTGGCTCTCAGGGCTATTGATAACCGCCTGAACGGCCTGGTGCGTGAATTAACAGTCAGTAGTGAGCCCTATGCCGTGCGTTTTTACCCTATTGCGACAGGCTGGCAGCGGACCGTCGTCAACCATCTGCACCAACTGGCTGAAGCAGTCGAACGAAGTCAGGAGATTGACAACCCCTACATCGTCGGTGTACCGCTAACAGAGCAGCAGGAAATCTTCGTCGGCCGCATCGACATCGTCGCCCGCATCGAGCAACTCCTGCTGGATCGACGCCGCCCGCCGTTACTGCTATATGGTCAGCGACGTATGGGCAAAACGTCGCTGCTGCGCAACCTGGGCCACCTGTTGCCCCGGACCATCGTGCCCCTCTTTGTGGATGGACAGAGAATATCACTGGCCAGTGACTATGCTGACCTTCTCTATAACATAGCCAGGGAGATGGGGAAGTCGGCCCAGCAGCAACGTGGCCTCATTTTGCCCCCCTTGAGCCGGGAAGCCCTGACAGCTAATCCATTCACTTGCTTCAATGAATGGCTGGATGAGGTCGAGCAAATCCTGACCGCTCAGGGGTACAACATCGCCCTGCTGGCCCTGGATGAGTTTGAGATGCTGGATAGTGTCCTGAATAAAGGGCGCTTCGACGAAACGGACGTTTTGAGTATGCTGCGCCATATGATCCAACATCGTGTTCGCTTCAAGGTAATGCTGGCCGGCTCCCATGCCCTTGAAGAATTTCAACGCTGGGCCAGTTTCCTGATTAATGTGCAGGTGGTGAAGATTGGCTACCTGAAAGAAGATGAGGCTCGCCAACTCATCGAGCGTCCGGTCAAGAACTTTGCCCTGCGTTACGAACCCGAGGCCAGTCAACGGGTGCTGGCCCTCACGCGAGGTCATCCCGCCCTGGTGCAATTACTCTGCTACGAGATTGTCACCCTCAAAAACGAGCATCCTCCCGTAGCCACGGAAGGGGACAGCGGAGGGCGCCGGCTGGCTTGCCTGGCAGACGTAGAGGCGGCTGTGTTGAGGGCCCTGGATAGCAGCAGCTTCTTCTTCGCCGATATCGAGCAAAACCAGATAGATGAAGCCGGGCTGGTTCTGCTACGTTTTATGGCCACGTATGGAGAAGGGGCCGTGGTTAGCCAAGATGCCCTGGCCCGCCACGTAAAAAAGCACCCGGCTGGACTCGAGCAGACCCTGGCCCTGCTGTTGCGGCGTGATCTGATTGAGGCGGTTGGTACAGGCTACCGGTTTCAAGTTGAATTGATTCGACGCTGGTTCGAGTTAGCCAGGTAAAAGCTTGGGATTATTTTGACAATGATTTTTTCGGAGTAAACTTCGGAGCGCCACTTTAACATTTCGGAGTGGGGATATAATAAGATGACCATAAGTGGACTATTGCCAATACGGAGGTCATCTTATGAATATCTACAGTAACAAAAGTCACATCCAAAAGCAATTTGGTCAGTTGTCGGGCGGGTTTACGCAAGATTTTACGGTTGTCGAAACCATCCTGCGCAATCGGCAGCAATTCTTTGATCAGATTCGTGAGGGAATCGGCCTGCCAGAGAAAACACGGGCCATGCTCGTTTCAAGCATTGCCTTCCTGGCCGTCTATGGGGCCGTGCTGGGCTCCACCCATAGCTTGTGGCAAGCCCTCAGTTCTGCCGCCAAGCTGCCTATCCTTTTCCTGGCTACGATGATGATCTGCATCCCCACTCTATACGTCTTTAGCCTCCTCTTCGGCTCCAATCAACGTCTGAACCAGTGTGTGGCCCTGGTTCTGTCGGCCATTACCGTTACCGCCGTGCTGCTGCTCAGTTTTGCCTCTATCACCTTTTTCTTTTTGCTGACCACCAGTGGATACCAGTTCTTTAAACTGCTCAACGTGCTCTTCTTCACGATCGCCGGGATCATAGGCATGCTCTCCCTTAAGCAAGGAATGCAGGTGGTTTCGGCTGGGGACAAAGAAGCAGGCAGAAAAAAGCGCAACCTGGTACTATATCTCTGGATCGTACTTTATGCCTTTGTGGGCAGCCAGATGGCCTGGACTCTTCGCCCCTTCGTCGGTTATCCCAATGCCAAGTTTGAGCTAATCCGTGAACTCGGTGGCAACTTCTACGCCGACATCTTGGCCAGCATTGGTGAGTTGTTAGGTTTCTTCATTGTAATGTAAGGAGGGACCACTTGCTTAATCCGAAGGCGGCTCCAAAGCAACCTGCTGGCTTGAATATTATATTTGTGAAAGACCTACTCGTCGTTGAAAATATCCTCCGCAACCGGGATCAATTCTTTGCCGAGATTAGCCAGGGTAACGGTATGCAGGAGAAAATGCGGGCCATGCTGGTTTCTAGCTTTGCCTTTATGGCTGTCTATGGACTGTTGCTAGGCTCTACCCACAGCCTGGGGCAAACCCTGGGCACGGCGGTCAAGCTGCCCCTGCTCTTCCTGGTCACCCTGATCATTTGCGCGCCGGTGCTATACATCTTCAACATCCTTTTTGGCGCTAACCAGCGCCTGAACCAAAGCGTTGCCCTCGTCCTGGCGGCCATCACCGTCACGGCCGTGCTCTTGCTCAGTTTTGCGCCCATAACCCTCTTTTTCATATTGACGGTTATTAACCACTACCAGTTCTTTAAACTGCTCAACGTGTTCTTTTTTATCATCGCCGGGAGTATGGGGGCTTTCTTTCTCAGCCAGGGGATGGAGGTGGTCTCCGCCTTGGCCAACCCCCACGTACAGGAGGGAAAGACCAACACGCATCGGCTGGTGTTCTACCTCTGGATCGTGGTTTATATCTTTGTGGGCAGCCAGATGGCCTGGACCCTCCGCCCCTTTGTCGGTTATCCCAACGCGCCGTTCGAGTTGTTTCGTCAAGTCGGCGGTAACTTCTATACCGACATCTTGGCCAGCATCGGCGAAATTCTGGGTTTTGTCATTATAAAGTAGAGGCAAGGAGGCAGCCATGAGTGAACAAATCAGCCAGCAGACAACGGTGAGTAAGCCATCCTCCCCTCATTTTCCTGTCTCTGAACAACGAATGACCGGGGTTGAGTCACCCGCTCTAAATTCCAACTCCCGAAATCAGTCTGGCCTCAATACAGGCCGTAATCTGGGCCAGATTCTGATTGTGTTGGTCGTCTTGCTGGTACTGGTTAACATTCCGGTCAATTATTACGGTGTCGGCCTGGCTCACATCATCCCCAAAGGCACAGCCATGGTTATCCACGATGGCATGTTACTCAAGGGTAGCGGCCCGGAGATATACCTTTTGGAAGAGTACAACCTACGCCGGTTTAGCAGCCCGGAGGCATTTGATTACACCCGCTTCCGCTTAAATAACGTACACACAGTTGAGGACAGCCTCCTGGAGCAATTTGGGCAGGGTCAGCCAATCCGCCGTTTAATACAATGCCCGCACAGTCCTTATATTTACGCGCTCGAGAATGGCCAGAAACGGTGGGTCAAAGATCCGCCTCTGGCAAACAGGACCAAATCCTGGGATAAAGTGCATCAGGTTACCTGCAACTACCTGCACCGCCTGCCCGATGGCTCGCCCATTCCTGAAGATGCCGGACCACCACCCCAACCGTGATCTGGACTATGAACGACAAACTAAGAACGATGGACTACGAACTTATAGGGTATAAATTTCTGCAAAATCCGATCTGGTATGTGATGACAGTCACCGCCCTGGCCGGGCTGACTTTTTACCTCCGTTTTTTGTATTGGCTGGTGGGTGTGGTGGCCCTGATTTGGGGAATTTGGTTGGTCTGGCAACTGTTTAGTGAGGATGAAATGCAGGCCGGCCACGAAGAGCAACTAAAACTCTACCTGGATCAGACGTTGGTCTACAAAACACAAATTGATCAGGTCCTTAAGGCTACCTCGAACCAAAGCAACCAGGCTCACCGGCAACAGTTGGCGACCCGGATCAACATCTGGACCGAGGCTATCCAAAACTTGGGGCAGCGTATCGCCAGCCTGCGCCAGGATCATCTCATTCGGCAAGATATGGCCACCGTGCCAAAAGCCATTGAGGCTTTGGAAGCACAACTGGCCTCTGAAACCGACGCCGCCATCCGCACCCAATTGGAGCGGACCCTCATCAATCGCAAAAATCAGCTTGCTTCACTGGAATTGTTGCACAGCACCATCAAGCGAGCTGAAATTCAAATAGAGAATACGCTGTCCCAACTGGGAACCATCTATTCCCAAATTCTGACCAGCCAATCCACCAACCACGTGGCCGATTACGGTCGCCTCGCTGCCGATGTAAATGAGGAAGTGTGTCGACTGCAAGATCAGTTAGAGGCCCTATGGGAAGTGAAAGGCACATATCGAGCAGGGATAATTTGAGATTGATTTGCCGGATACGTCTACGGCGGGATAGGGATGCCCTTGCTATTCTGCAACAGAAACTAGCTACTGCCGCTGCCGCCGGCTAACTCTCGGGCCTGTTCCGGCCAGGTGCTGGGATCGGCGAACTCCCAGTCGGCCTCATCCAGCCAGGCTTCCAAGCGACTGACCTCTGTTTCGGCCAATTGAGCAAAGGTGGTAATCCCTTTCTCGTTCAACAGTTGCTCAATTTTGGGGCCAATGCCTTTTACCCGTTTGAGATTGTCCGGGCGAGGCTTTGGCGGCGGTGGAGAAGGCTCTGTTGGCGGAGGCGGAACGGGTTCGGCCTCGACGGGCGGGGCAGGTTCGGCTTCAACCGCCGGAGGGGGTTCGGCCATCTCTGCCACTGCCTCAGCCGATTCTGGGGCGGCTGCCACGGGCAGCTTATCCTTTTTGCCAAATTCGCCCTCTTCGTACAGAGTCCAAATAACGCCAAAGAAGACCACCAGCAAGATGACCAGCAACCATACCCACCAAGGGATACCCAAAAATCGATTTTGCTGTTGAGCTTCGGACAACAACGCCAGTGAGAGCGGGCTAATTTCCCCTGGCGAGCCTGCTAAGTTTAACAAAGCGGACACTGTAAACAACTCCCTCCTCTGTGTTAATATTACAAAAAAACAAAACTATGAAGAGCGTGGGAACGTTTCATGCCGCCCACGCTCTCCATTTTCTCCCGTAACTACGACATCTTTTCTATCTTTATCAAATGTTCAGTTACTGTTCCTCTCCAGAGCGAAGCTGCTTAAACCAACCTTCCACCTCACGAGCGGCAATCTCGCGCGCTCCTAAACCAAAGGCCAGGGCCACGGCGATGGCGATGGCCCCCAGGAGCAAACCAAAGGCCAGGTTGACAATATCATTGGCAATACCCATCTGCCGTAAAGCCATAGCTGTGGCCAGCACGACGATGGCCAGGCGGGCCACCTGAGACAGAAAAGCCGCATTTGTGCCGGCCGTGCTCAGGACAACGCTACGGACCAGATTGGCCAGATACAGGCCCAGGCCAAAGATAATAATACCAAGCACTACCTGCGAGGCAAAGCTCAGGAACTCGGCCACCAGATCGGCCAGAATGGTGAAGCCCAACAAATTGGCCGCCTCGATCGTGGCAAAGAGCATCAGGCCAATCAACACCAGATAGCCCACCACCTCGGCCGGGGTGCGCTGTCCCTCTGCTGATTCACTGCCCAGCCCAATCAAGCTTAAAATTCGATTGAAACCAATACTGGTCAGCACACTGGTCACCAGGCCGGCCACCAGCCGGGCGATCAGATAGGTGACTCCCAGGATAACCATAGCCCCAAAGATAGAGGGTAAGGCATTGAGCAGAGTGGTCAACATCGCCGTAGCCGGGCCAGAGATTGCCTCGATTTGTAGCGCATCCAGGCCCTGAATAATGGCCAGAATGAGGATGATGGCATAAACAACTGTCCCCACTACACCGGACAGGGGTTGACCACCGACGACGGTTCCCAGCCCGACTCGCTCACCCAGATTATCCGCCCCAACAGCTACCAACAAGCTGGTGATAATTTGACGAACGATGCGGGCCACAAACCAACCTATCAGCACAATAACGCTCGCGCCCAGCAAATTGGGCAGATAGCCCAGTAAGTCATCGACCATGCTCTGGATGGGAGCTAGCAAGCCCTGGAGCCCTAAGGCCCCCAGAATGGCCGGTAAGAACAGGAGAAAGATAAACCAGTACACAATGTTGGCCATGGTTTCGCTCATAGGCACCTGGCGCTCCTTATCAAGCCCGACCTGGCTGGTCAGGGTATCGTCCAGCTTGGTCGCGCCCAACCCTTTAGAGACCACAAATCGCAAAAATGTGGCCAGGGCCCAGGCCAGTAACAGGAGTCCTCCTGCACCGACGAGACGGGGCACATACTCAAAGATTTGCACCAACAGGGTATTGAGCGGCCCGGTTACAACGGTTAAGCGCAGGGCCTGGAAAACCGCCACCAGCACAAAGAGCATGATGACGTAGTAAGCTGTCTTACCGGCAACCGCTTCAATATTGACTTTGTCCCGGTCAACCCCCAGTCGTTCGGCCAGACGGTTGTCAAAATCGGTGCGCTCCAAGCCTTTCCGTACAACCGCAGCGACAATTAAAGCCAAAAACCACCCGCCCACCAAGATCAGGACAGCCCCGCCGAAATTCAGTACATAACCGCCAAACGTCTGATAAATTTGTTGAACAAATTCTTGCATGATTTTATCCCTCCCTTAAAGAATATTTTTTGAAAAATTGATTAGTTTGAACTAAATCTCAAGTTGTATGAACTACTTTTGGCCAAAGAGACCACCCAGGCCCCCGGCTAAATCTCCTATGTCGTCTATCTGGCCGGACCCACTCAATACGTTGTCGATCTGACCAGCAAGGGAGGCCGGTAACTTCTCCTTGAGATAGTTGATCACTATCTCCACAGCCGTTCTGGACATCTCCTCAGAGAGTCCCGTCTTTTGGGAAACTAATTGGACAACTTCGTCCATATATGTTACCTCCTTTCTTTAAATAAAGATTTCAAGTAACTGCCTACCCTTATGTCATTCCGAGGAGCGAAGCGACGAGGAATCCCCGAAACTTTAGCCCAAAAGAGGTCTACTTTACCAAAACCTTGGGGATTCTTCACCTGTTCAGAATGACATGGCAGGTAGTTACGATTTCAAATCGGCTGAGATTCCGACCGGGGGATAGGCCATTTGTGATGGTAAATTTTTGAATTTTGGGATAATTTTAACAATATTATGTCTCAATTATAACACAAAGTAAGACAGTTGGAAAAAAATAATTATCCCATTTGCAATCGTAGTCATATTTTGTTCAGTAAGTTCATTAGCCAGTCTCGGTAGATCCAATTTTCAAGCTCGGAGCGACCAGTGCGAAGACCTGTGCAGCTCCGCTGCCTCCCTGTGGGACAGTCCGCGTTTTGGCCGCTGGACTGTCCCACAGGGAGGCTTCGCACTGGTCCAGCTAGAGCAAATTTGGATGTACTGAGTCTTTTTTGCGGCAGGCCCGGCTGAAGCCTCGATTCCACCGGATGGTTGACCCAATGCTTATTCGCCCTAACAAATTTTGCGCTCCTCTGTCTGTGCATTAAAATCTCCAACGGTAGTAATTAAATCTCCTCAAGCAGGTATCGTGGAATCTCAAATTCAAAAATCGACCAAATGCATACCAACACCGGTTTGTTCACTCACCAAGCAAAAGCTGACAGGCCCAGTCCAAGACCTCCTTTCCCGCCTGGCCATTTTCTTGTTTTTATGGCTGTCACTGTCCGGTTGTGGGATAGAACCGGCCATCCCCCTGGCTACTGCCCCCCAGCCTACACCCACCCTGCCCCCCCTGGCCCAGGCGGTGGATGTACTAGAGGACGCTCTTGTCGTGCCTATCCCTATTGACCCGCCCAGTTTCAATGCTTACCTCAACGACACCGGATATGAAGCCCTGGCCGGTGAACTGGTCTACGGTGCTCTGGCCGAGATTGGGCCGGATGGCAACTACTACCCTGAACTGGCTTCAGAACTGCCTACCCTGGCTAACGGCGGTCTCAGCGAAGATGGCCTGACCGTTACCTGGCACCTACGTCCCGGCATCTTGTGGAGTGATGGTGACCCCTTCTCTTCTGAGGACGTGCGCTTCACCTGGCAATCGCTGCGTGACAGCGGCGTCTGGGCGCCCGGTTTTGATCTAATAGAAGAGGTAGAAACACCCGACCCCCTGACGGCCATCGTTCGCTATCGCGAGTTTTACCCCAATTACCTGATCCAATTTGGCGGTCAGGGCACCGGTGTTTTTCCGGCTCACCATTGCGGCCCCAGCGATGAGATGCTGATCTGGGATTGCAACTTTGAGCCGGTCAGTACCGGCCCCTTTGTCCTGGCCCAGTGGATACCCGGCGTGCGCCTGACGTTTACGCCCAACCCCAACTACTTTATAGCAGAGCGTCCCCTGGCCTCGCAACTGATTCTGGACATTCAGCCCGATCCCGATTTCCGCCGCCGTAATTTAGAGCGAGGAAATGCTCATCTGGATCTCTGGCCGGAAGGAGCAGTTCTCAATCGCCTGGAGGACAGTGGGAACGTGATCGTTTTTCGAACCGATCCGGCTCGCTTTGTCCTGCGCCTGGTCCCTAACCTCAGCCTGCCCGAGAGCCTGGACCCTCAAATTCCCCATCCTGTTCTGGCCAATAGGCGTGTCCGGCAAGCACTTCGCCACGCCATTGACGTGGGACGTCTCAACGCCGAAGCTTTCAATAATCGGGGCATACCGGTCAATACAGAACTGTTCCAATTTAACTGCGATGTTGCCCCTTACGACTATAACCCGGGCCTGGCTGCGGCCCTACTCGATGAGGCTGGTTGGGTACTAAATCCCGATGAGGTAATTCGCCGTTGCCAGGGATGCGGCACCACCGAAGATGGTACTCCGCTTATCCTCAAGAGCTACATCTATGTTGAATTTGGCGACCAACTGGCTACCGCCCATCGCCTGATTGAAGGTATGCTGGCCGAGGTAGGTATCGACCTGGAGCGCCAGGCCGTTGAGGGAGGGAAACTCTGGGATACCTGGGATAATGGCGGGATTGAGATCCACGGCAACTTTGACCTGGATTTGTGGGACGATGGCTACTACGGCGTTGACCCCACCATCTACCTGACCGACTATTTCGACCCACGGGCCATTCCCACGCGTGACAACCCTATCGCTGGCCTTAATTTTAGCCGCTACCATAACCCAGAATTGATCAAGTTGTTTGACGCCTTACACACGCCTCTGCCCAACAACCGCCGGCGGGCCTTGCTCTGTGAAGTGGCCATCGCCCTCAATCAAGACCTGCCTCAAATACCCTTGTTGGCCCTGCCCGATTTTTACGCCATCAATCCGAAGTTGCAAGGGGTCGTCCCTCATGTTTACGATACGGTCACCTGGAATGCGGCTGACTGGCGGCTGACGTCGCCGGAGAATTAGAACAGACTGATGAATGCTCCCTTTTTGGGCTATTAGAGCCTTTGGCCAGGGTTTTCAATATCACCTCCCTGAAAAACGGCAATATTGGCTTGAAAAATGTTATCGCATCCCTGTCAAGTTTCTAAAAGCCCGGTTTTTCAAAACGGCCATAAACAGAATCAAGGCTCAAGCCGGATTTGGCCAAACCCCGACTCAAGCCTCGACTCCAACTTCATCGGTTTTATTTGGTTTGGTCAGCGACTCAAACTACCTCGCGGATATCTACAATCTCCTGATCCGGCACCTGGCTCAATACTTCTTCTACCTCGGCCACTGTCACCCCCTCTATTTTTACCACCGAGTCGTAAAAACCGGGGTGCTTGGGCAACAAGAAGATACCCACTCCCATCACTTTCCAGCCACGGTTGGCCAATGCCGTCAGTAACTTGGCCCCCTCACCGGCCCGGTCAGGGGCACGCATCGTAACCCGTACTCCCTCGGTGGGCAAGCCCAGCATTTCCTGAAAACTATGCAGCAGGTCAATCTCGGTGATTATGCCCACCACAACGTCTTCCTCTACCACCGGTAAACAGCCAATCTTGTAATCTGTCATTATCCGAGCAGCCCGTTCAACTGTTCTTCCCGGGTCGATCGTACGCACATCGTCAACCTTAAGCATAATATCTTTAACTTTTAAATTCGATAGATAACGAGTAATCTCCCACACGTTGAGACTGGTCAGGGTATCCGGTTTCAAAGCCAGGCGCTGGCGAGTAATCAACCCCAATAACTTTTTGCCGTCACCCACCACGGGCAGGTGTCGCACTTTGTTCTCCGACATAATTCTCTGCGCCTCAGCGGCCAGGGTTTCAGGCGCGATCATAATTGGATGTCGGGTCATACAATCTTTAACCAGCATATTCAACCTCCGTTGGTGTTTCAATGATCGGCTCAAACGTGAGCAACGTTTCAACTGGAATGTGGCAGAAGATTCGATGTCCTTCGCCCACTTCACGCCAGGGTGGTACCTCCGTTTCACAGATCTGACCGCCATCGGGCAGTAGTTCACGCCGGGGACAGCGGGTGTGGAAGCGACAGCCACTGGGCGGATTGATGGCACTGGGCACCGCCCCCTCCAACCGGATATGCTTCTGCTCAACCGTTGGATCAGGGATGGGCACGGCCGACAGCAAAGCCTCGGTATAGGGGTGGTAGGGCGGCGCATAAATGGCCTCGGCCGGACCAATCTCCATGATCTGGCCCAGGTACATCACCGCCACCTGATCCGAGAAAAAGCGAACCACACTCAAATCATGGGCAATGAAGAGCATCGTGGTGTTGTACTCTTGCTGGATTTCCAGCAACAGATTGAGGACAGCCGCCTGAACCGACACATCCAGGGCACTGACCGGTTCGTCACACAAGACCAGGTCAGGCCGGCTGGCCAGAGCTCGGGCAATACCGACCCGTTGTTTTTCACCGCCGCTGAGTTGGCGAGGTAAACGATCCAGATAATTGGCCCCCAGACGCACGGCTTCCAGCAGTTTGATGACTTCGTCACGGATCTGATTCCCGGACACGGTACCGAAACGCTTCATTGGCCGGGCAATCTGTTGAAAGACCGTATAAGAGGGGTTCATAGTCGAGTCGGGGTTCTGGAAGACCATCTGCAGTTCCTGAATAAGTTTTTCAGTCCGGGTCGAGATATTGCCGGTGATGTCAAACCCCAAGAATTTAGCCTCGCCAGCGGTGCTATCTTCCAGCCCAATGATGGTTTTAATCAGGGTGCTCTTGCCACAGCCTGATTCACCCACAATCCCCAGTGTCTTTCCCTTGGGTACGCTAAAGGTGGCGTCTTCAACCGCTTTCACATAACGTTTTTCACCGAAGCCCAGGACATCTTTCAGCGAACTGCCCTGCACTTCGTAATATTTTTTCAGGTCATTCAACTCGATGAGGGGTTCCGCCGGACCTTTATCGACGGTGATGGTGGGCGGCATAATCTCTTCAGAAGGTGTCCATTGGGCCGGGTCGATCTCTTCGGCAAAGTGACAACGCACCCAACTCCCATGCAACTGGCGCAACTGAGGGCGTTCCTCTCGACAACGATCCCGGACATAATCACAACGGGGACCAAAGATACAGCCGGAGGGACGAGCATTTGGCGGTGGTACTCGACCCCGGATGGGGTAGAGTAAGCTACTGGCCTTGTCGGCCCCCAGTTTGGGCACACAGCGGACCAAGCCCTGAGTATAGGGATGCTGGGGACGTTTAAAAATCTCCTTAACCGTGGCCCGCTCGACCATCTCCCCGGCATACATGACCCCCACCCGGGTGGAAACCCGGGCCACCACCCCCAGATTGTGGGTGATGTACATAATAGCCGTATCGAAATCACGCCGCAAATCAGCGATCAGGTCGAGCACGGCCGCTTCAACGGTCACATCCAGGGCCGTGGTTGGCTCATCCATAATCAGCAAAGCCGGGTTATTGAGCAGGGCCATGCCAATGACCACCCGCTGCTGCTGACCGCCGGAGATTTGGTGGGGGTAGCGCTTCATCACGTTAGCCGCATCGGGCATGTAGACCCGCTCCAGCATCTGGATACAACGCTCTTCAGATTCCTGGTCACTCATGCCCCGGTGGACGGTCAGCACCTCTTTCATCTGGTCGCCGAGGCGCATAGAGGGATTGAGGGCCTGCATAGGATCCTGATAGACCATACCAATCTGGTCGCCTCGCAGCCGGCGTAGCTCCTCCCCACTCTTGCCGACCAGTTCCTGGCCCAGGAACTTGATGCTGCCTCGTTTCACGTAACCGTTGGCCCCCAAAAAATTGAGAATGGCCCAGGCCACGGTACTTTTGCCACAGCCCGACTCGCCGACGATACCGTGCGCTTCGCCTCTGCCAATCTCAAAGGAAACGTTCTGGACGGCTTCAATTTCACCGCCTCGCACTTTATAAGCCACTGCCACATTTTCCAGCTTGAGGACAGGGGCTTTGTAGTCAAAGCCGTTATCTGCTTTCTCTAATTCAGCCATTTGTTCTCCTCTACTTATTAAGCACTCAGTATTCAGCATTCGGCTTCAGCTTTTGGTTTATAAACTGAAAACTGATGGCTGAAAGCTGATAGCTATTTCTGATACCGGGTTAACTCTTCCCGCAGGCCATCGGCAAACAGGTTCAGCCCAATCACCAGGGTGGCAATGGCCAGCGCCGGCCAGATCACCGCCAGGGGATTAGCAAAGATATTCCGACGGGCCTCGTTGACCATGTTCCCCCAATCAGGGTCTGGCGGGGGCAGGCCGATACCCAGAAAACCGAGTGTGCCGATGGCAAAGATGGCATAGCCCACCCGCAACATAGAGTCAACCAGCAATGGTCCGCGCGCGTTGGGCAAAATTTCCAAATACATAATGTACCAGACACTCTCACCCCGCGTCTCGGCGGCCCGGATGTAGTCACGCGTTTTGATGTCCAGAGCCAGGCTGCGGACCAGCCGGGCTACCCCGGGTGCGCCGGTGATAGTAATGGCCAAAATTACTACCAGGTCCCCCTGCCCCAAGGCGGCAATGACCACCAGGTAGAGTACAATAACCGGAAACGCAATCAGCGCATCAAGCACTTGCATCGTGATCTGGTCCCACCAGCCGCCCACATAGCCGGCGATAAGTCCCAGAAACGATCCGACTATCACCGAGCCGATCACCCCCCAAATCGCTACACCAATCGGTAGAGAGAAATCCCCCCCGGGCAAACGCGTTTTTAAGAGAATAACCTGAGTGCCCTGCATCAAGCGGGAGAGGATATCACGTCCCAGATGATCGGTGCCCAGCCAGTTTTGGGCATTGGGCGGGAGGTTCTGCACAAAATCAGAGGCGTTAGGGTCATTAGGGGTCCAAAAAAGCGAAATGAGCGCCAAAAGGACCCAGAAGAGTACCATCGCCATACCGACAGTGGCCACCCGGGATTCGAAAACGATCGATATATTTTTCCACATAGTCTGCCAGCGCGATGGACGGGACACCATCCCTGCGGTTGGTTGCGCTACAGCCATAAATACCTCCTTAAAATTCAGTGGTTAGCTATAGTTATTATTCAGACAAGTTTTCCACCAGTACCAAGCAAGTTCGTGTTGGGTGTTGCGTGTTGCGTAAAAATTCATCACGCAACACGCAACACCCAACATGTCAGTCTTTTGAGCCCAAACTCTTCTAACCTCCTGCGTCAGGCATAACGAATACGCGGGTTGAGGAAAGTATAGGCCAGATCGCCAATGATCCGGGTGCCAACAGCAATGGTCACCGTTAACATGGCCGCCGCTTCCACCGAGTTGAAGTCGCCGAAGATGGCCGCATCGTAGATATATTTACCCAGTCCCGGATAGCCAAAGATAGCCTCCACCACCACGACGCCGCCGATCAACCAATTGACGTGCAGCATGATGATGGTGATGGGCGCCATCAGGGCGTTGCGCACGGCATGGCGCAGGACCACCCGTCGATAGGGCATGCCCTTGAGAATAGCCGTGCGGATGTAGGCCGAGTCCATCACCTCGACCATACTGGCCCGGGTCATGCGGACGACGTAGCCCAATTCAACGGCGGTCAGGGTAAGCACCGGCAAAGCCAAGAGGGTCGGATCTTCGAAAATAGCGTCGGCACTGGTGAAGATGGCCACCGCCGGCAAGACCTTGAGCCAGATGCCCAAGATCAAAATTAAAAAGATACCGGTCACAAATTCCGGTGTGGCCGTCGCCCCCAGACTGGTAATGGAAATGAAACGGTCCAGGGGCCTCCCCTCGTTGATGCCGGCCAGAATACCAAATAAGAGCGCCAACGGCATAACAATAATGAAAGCCACTCCAGCCAAGACCAGCGTATTGCGCACCCGGGGGAACAGGATCGAGGCCACCGGCCGGCCGAACTGGAGGGACTTGCCAGGATCCCCCCGCAGCATCCCCTTGCGTAGAGGGACGTACTCCTGGGGACCATCTCCTTCCTTACGTAGGCCGGCCTTGGTCAGCACCCAGACTTCGGCACCTTCGCCCCGCACCCACTTGACGGCATTGTTCTTGGTATCAAGACCCCAGAAGAATTCTCGACCTTGGTCGTCAGTTTTCCAGGCACCACTCACCAGGTGAGACGTGGTCGAGCCGTCTTCTTGTCGTTTCAGGGCCAGCAACCGGCCCTCTTCCAATTTCCAGCGGCTTAACTGCCCGTCGACATCGGCCCACCACTCTAGCTCGCCCGTTTGGGGGTTCTCGGCCGTGACTAGGGGATAGCCAACCCGACGACTGGCCCGCCAATCATTGCCGATCAGCCAGTCAAAATACCGCAGCCAGACCGGGTCATTCAGGCCCAACTGAGCCCGGTAAGAAGCTCGCTGCTCCGGCGTGGAAAAGACTCCCAAAATCTTGACGGTGATATCGCCACTACCCACTTCGATGAGCAAGAAAAGGGCAATGGACACCAAGAGCATGGTGACAATTGTCGACACAATACTACGGATAATAAATCGAGCCATAAGCTTAATCCTCCATTGGAAGCATCTAAAAGCAGTTATCAGTCATCAGTGAACAGTGATTGACTGAATACTAATAACCGGGTAAGGGTGTTCGTTAATGGGATATTACTAATGAAGTGCCGGCTTGCCACCGCTTGGCAAGCCGGCACTTAGACGAAGGATTTAGGCCTCCAGCCAGACATCGTAGAGCAGGTCGTAGGCAGTGGGATGGGCTTTGACATTCTTGAACTTGGAGTTGGTGATATTCCACACCTTCTTCCAGTAGCTGTTAAAGATCGAGCCGCGTTCCTGCTGGATGTCTTCCAGCTTGCACATGATGCTGCGTCGGGCCTCGACGTCCAGCGTACCCTGTGCCTCGCGTAGGAGCTCCTCGAACTCGGGATCCGTCCAGCGTGTCTCGTTCCAGTTGCCGATCGCCTCCTTGGTGTAGGCCAGTGGCATGACCATCACGGCCAGTGGGCGGTGCGTCCAGGAGGTAATGCCCAGATCCACCTCGGTCCAGCGGTCCCAGTAACCGGCCGGCTCGGTGATATCCAGGGCGATATCAAAGCCACCCGGCGCGGCCAACTCCTTCAACGCCTGGGCGATCTCCGGCTCGGCCTGGTCGTTCTTGGTGGCCAAGGTGACCTTCAATGGCAGAGAGATGCCCTTCTCGTCCGCGTATTCCTGCAACAGCGCCTTGGCGCCCTCGGGATCGTACTTGGGAATAGGCTTCTCACAATAGGCTGGATGGACTGGCGCGGCGTGGGCGTCGATGGACAGATCACCCTCGCCGAAGTAGGAAAGCTGCAAGATCTTGGCTCGATCCTGGCACATCTTGAGGGCCGTGCGCACCCGATTGTCATCCCATGGCTCCAGGTCCACCCGCATGCGCCCGATCAGGCACTGCGAGGTGCTGGCCGCGCGCACGGTCAGGTCAGGATTGTCCTTCAACGCCTGGAAATCGGTGGGGCGCGGGTCATACAGGGTATCAACCTGGGCGGACTGCAAGGCCGCCACCCCGGCATCTTTGTCGGTCGAGACGTAGATCAACTCATCCAGGTAGGGCAGCGGCTGGCCATCCTCTCCCATCTTCCAGTAATCTTCACGGCGCTTGAACACAGCCCGCTCACCCTCAGCATACTCCTCCAGGGTGAAGGCACCGGTGCCGACCGGTTTCTTGATAATATCGCCCTCAAAGTCGCGGTGCAGGACGATGGCCGGGTAGTGGAACAGGTGCTCAGGCACGGCGATATCGCCGTATTGCAAGTGCAAGCGAACGTGGTAGTCGTCCACCTTCTCCACGTCCTGCATCCCCCGCAGATAGGCAAGCAGCCCCAGCATGGAAGAACCAACGTCCTCGTTGAGCCACTCGCCGAAGGTGAACAGCACGTCTTCGGCAGTAAATTCGTCACCGTTGTTCCACTTGATGCCCTTTCTCAGATACAGGTCCCAGGTTTTAACGTCATCACTGGCTTCCCACCGGTCGAGCAGGTAGGGCCGGGTAATGTTGTCCGGGCCGGTTTCGGTCAGGTACTCACCAAACTGGCGGACAATATTGGCACCCTCAACCCAGGACAGGCGGGCCGGGTGGTCAAGAAGCTGAAGATTCATAGAAGACTTCCAGGTACCACCCCGCTTGATACCGCCGGCCGGGGCTGCCTCTTCACCGGCCGGTGCTTCTTCACCACCGGCCGGCGCGGCCGGTTGGGCTGGCGCGCCACATTGCGCAGCAACCATTGCTGCCCCGGCCGACATCCCCAGTAGCGTGGCCATGCGTAAAAAATCACGACGAGAGACACGGCCCTGTTTGAGCAGGCTGTAAACTTCCGGAATGTAAGGATGAACCTTTTCCATCTGTTTTTCAGAAATCTCAGGCTTTCTCACTTTTTTTCCTCCTTTTTAATAAGCCTTTCTTAACAATAAAAGTATTCTAAGCTAGAGCGATGGTATCACGATGCCCCGATATATTATTAGGGAATCTGACGACACTTGCACCGGTGCCCAAGGGTTAAAGTAACGCTCCGATCAATCCTGAAGAATCAACCAGCACGCTGTCATTTCTCATTCATAGCGTAGTTACTACGTCTATGCCTGGAAATACATCTCACCATCGCCGATAAAACCTTACATAAGACAGAGTAAACGAAGTTCGATTCTGTGGCATCACCTCCTTCATTGGTAGATCAGAATCAGGGCATCGGCTCGTTCTCTTTAATTAGACAATACGTAGAACTGTGTCAAAATACGGGAATTCTGGCGTTAGGAAAGGATACAGGGAATATCGGCAAACTGCTGCCAAGCCCCACTCCCAATTTAGTACAAAAATACGCCATAGGTCAGGGGGGGTGAGGGGCTACGTCGCCAGTTAGTCGAGCGGTATTTCCCCCTCCCCATTTTCATTCATGACTCTGATGCCTGCAGGGCAATATGACGACTAAGCTAACAATAAGCCAACACAAGCCAGAGAGGTTAGATACAAAGGATAAGAGGTCGGAATTTGCTGCCGTAGAAGTCGAAGTGCGCAGCGAGATAAAAATTAGGATGGGTTCAACACCCTCCAAGAGGTTACCGGTGGCTTATCTTGCCGCCAATATGCGGCATCATCTATTTAATCCGCACCAAAAACAGACTGATATTACTTGTATCCGTAAACAATTTCAATCATACCATAAGTTGATATTTATGCAAAATAGGTTCCAGACGATGTTTTTATCCTCTTATGCACCCCCTCCCTCGACCGACTTAATTCCGTCCCCATTTCTAAAGCCAGTCTTTCAGGATTTCAACTTCTTGCCCTCTGGATCATAGAGTGGCCCTTTGACCACGGTCGCTCTATGGCGCTGATCGAAATAGGCTACTTCGACTTTCATCCCTTTAGCAGTGTATTCCAGGGGCAAATAGCCATACACGATCCACTTACCCACAGCGTAGCCATAATTGGCACTGGTGACGTACCCCAACACCTGATCGCCGGACAGAATTGGTTCTTTGCCCAGGGCTACCCCATAGGGTCATCAAAGGTCATACAGCATAGCTTACGGCTGACGCCTGTCTCCTTGATCTGCAACAGTGCCTCCCGCCCCAGAAAATCCTCCTTGTCCAGCCTGACCGCCCAGGCCAGGCCGGCTTCGTAGGGATTGTATTCGGTATGAATGTCCGCTCCCCAGAGGCGATAGCCTTTCTCCAGCCGCAGCGAGTCAAAGGCCCCGCCCCGCCGGCAATCACCCCATGAGCTTGACCGGCTTCCCAGAGCGTATCCCATAATTTAAGGCCATACTCGGTCAGGGTATAAATCTCCCAGCCCAGTTCCCCCACGTAAGAGACCCGTAAGGCCAGGGCCGGCACATTGCCGATGGTCAGCGTCCGCTAATCCGTTATGTATCCGCTTTTCATTACCCGCCATTGGAAATCAGAAACCACCTGTTTCGCTTGCTAAGACATTTTTGGTGCTCCAGAAGTATCATCTCAATAATTCGGGGTGGGGTAGGGGCGAGGCAATTCGGATTGGGGGTCTCGGAGCAAACAACCCGCTCTCCGAGTTGCCTCGCCCCTACTTTTTGAGAAGATACCTTT